>CAZDNN010000081.1:0-15745 GCA_964506385.1 uncultured Planctomycetota bacterium | reverse complement strand
CTCGGCCCGAATCCCTCGCACTCGTCTGCGAAGGACTTCTGCCACGGACTGCTAAAGGGCCGACCCCAAGCGCCACGCGAGCGAGCGGAAGCGATAATTGCGGACCTGTTTAGGTCCGCAATTATCCCTCCCGGCGGGCGCCACAGGCCAAGTGCGCGCGAGCACACGATGGCGACGCAGCCGGAGGCTCACCCTCTCCTGCGAGGGCGCGACACGCGAGATGAGCCCACACGACGGTCCGGTGACGGTTGTGGGCGCCACCGAACACGCACCACCGTGCGCTTGACTCCCTTGCCGCGGCAACTATAGTGGCCTTCGGAGAGCTGAGGACTGCTTGGCTCCTTGGGACGAGGGTCCATCAATGGCGACCGGGGCGCAGCTTGCCCTCCTCGGCGGCCCGAAGGCCGTCCAGAGCGACCCGGGTGACCTGTTCACCTGGCCCATCATCACGGAGGAGGACGAGCGGGCCGTCCTCGACGTCCTCCACCGCCGCGCCATGTCGGGCTTCGACGTCACCAGGGAGCTCGAAAAGGAGTTCGCCGCCTGGCAGGGGACACGGTACGCGCTCGGCTTCAGCAGCGGGACGGCGGCGCTCCACGCCGCGATGTTCGGCTGCGGGGTCGGGGTGGGCGATGAGATCATCTGCCCGAGCGTCACCTACTGGGCGTCGTGTCTGCCCTGCTTCTCGCTGGGCGCGACCGTGGTGTTCGCCGAGATCGACCCTGAGACGCTCTGCCTCGACCCCAACGACGTCGAGCACCGCATCACCGACCACACGAAGGCCATCGTCGTGGTCCACTACGTCGGCTACCCCGCCGACATGGGCCCCATCCTCGACATCGCGGGTCGCCACGGCATCCGGGTCATCGAGGACGTCTCGCACGCCCACGGCGCGATATACAGAGGCCGGAAGGTCGGCACCCTCGGCGACGCAGCGGCCATGTCGATGATGAGCGGCAAGGCCCTCGCCACCGGCGAAGCCGGGATGCTGGTCACCGACGACCTCGAGATCCACGAGCGCGCCATCGCCTTCGGCCACTATGGGCGCTTCAACCAGGACATCCAGACCGACTACCTCAAGCCCCTCATCGGCCTGCCGCTGGGCGGCTGCAAGTATCGGATGCACCAGATGAGCGCCGCCGTGGCGCGCGTCCAGCTACGCCACTACGACGAGCGCAACGCCGAGATCCTCAAGGCCATGCATTGCTTCTGGGACCTGCTCGACGGCGTGCCCGGCATCCGCGCGCACCGCCCGGCGAAGGGCTCGGGCAGCGAGATGGGCGGCTGGTACGCGGCGCGCGGCCTCTATCGCCCGGAGGAGCTCGGCGGCCTGTCGATCGCGCGCTTCTGCGAGGCCGTCAGCGCCGAGGGCGTCTCGACCTCCCCCGGCTGCAACAAGCCGCTCCACCTCCACCCGCTCTTCAACACATGCGACGTTTACGGCCACGGCAAGCCGACCCGCATCGCCCACACCGACCGCGACGTGCGTCAGCCCCCGGGCAGTCTGCCGGTCAGCGAGGGGATCAGCGCGCGCTTCTACAGCATCCCGTGGTTCAAGCACCACCGCCCTGCGCTCATCGAGGAGCACGCGCTCGCGTTCCGAAAGGTCTGCGAGCACTATGAGGAGTTGCTGCCCGACGACCCCGGCAATCCGCCCAACCTGGGCGGCTGGCACTTCTTCACCCACCGATAGCCATGGAGCGGACCATGAGGACTGCCCTCGTCTGCTGCGCGTTGCTTGCCGCGTCGCACGGCATGGCCGCCGTGCCGCGCGGCTGGCGCTGGACCTGTCGCTATCCCTTCCGCGAGCTCACCGTGACCGCGAGCAGCGAACAGACCGACCCGTGGCCCGCCAGCAAGGCCATCGACGGCGACACCTCGGAGCCCGAGGGCCTCTGGCAGACCCTCCGCAACAGCCCGAAGTCGGCCTGGCTCGAACTCCAGCTCAAGCGCCCGCGCCGAGTCAAGGGCGTGCGCATCTTCCACCAGCAGAACCCGCGCTACTACCGCAGCATCGACTACGCCATCGCCTGCTGGGCCGACGGCGCCTGGAAGACCGTCGCGGAGGTAAAGGGCAACAAGAAGGCGGGCTGGCGCGAGCATCCCTTCGCGGCCATCGACACCACGAAGGTCCGCATCAACATCACGAAGTCCGAGCACGGCTACCGCATGGGCCTCAACGAGGTCCAGCTCGACCTCGAGCCGCTTCCCGAGCGCTTCATCGACGGGCGCATCTTCCGCGAGTCGCCCCCCTACCGCTGCGGCAAGGTCGCAGACCTGGGCATAATCACCTGGGATGTCCACTGCCCCGAGCTCACCAGCATCCGCTTCCACACCCGCACAGGGCCCGATGCAGGCGGCAAGCCGGGGAAGTGGGGCGGCTGGACAACGTGGTACCACCGAAGCGGAGACGTGGTGATCAACCCGCCGAACGAGTGGGTCCAGTTCCAGGCTGAGCTCTACGGCACACCGGGCCGCGTGCCCACTGTGCGCGAGGTGACCATCGGCTCGCCGTCGTGCGTGCAGCGCATCGAGATGGATGCCATCGTGCTCCAGCCGGGCAAGCCGCTGGACCTCACGGTGCGCTTCAGCCGCCCCATGAGCCGCCACACCCCGCTGCTCGCGGAGCTGACCCTCCCAGGCAAGAAGGCGACGCTCCTGCGGGAGGGCACGCTGGCCGACGACCAGATGTCCTGGCGGTTCGCCCCCGTCAGCGTCGGCCCCGCCGAGGGGGTCGGCAGCCTGCTCCTGGGCGGCGCGAAGACGGGCCACGGTCTCCTGATGATGCACGAGGAGCATCCAGTGGTCGTCGGGACGAAGCCCGTCCTCGACCGGCTCAAGGCCCTCGGCGAGTGGATGATGGCGCACGAGCAGAAGGCCATCTTCGTCGAGGGCTACAACGAGCGGACCCTGCTCGGCCTCCACGAGATCACCGGCGAGCGACGCTACCTCGATCACGTCCGCAAGTATGTCCACAAGCTGCTCGGCCTCCAGGACCCCGCGGGCTTCTGGGGCACGGGCTACAAGACCGTCTACTTCGCCGACACAGGCAGCGCGCTCGGCCTGTTCATCAACTTCTACAAGTTCGCCACCCCCGACGAGCGGAAGCGGATCGACACCGCGCTCGGGCGCTACTTCGACCTCCTGCTGGTCAAGGGCGACAGCACGGGCAAGCCCTTCGTCCACGACGACGGCAGCCTCGGCGTCGGGTTCACCTCCTATAGGGACGGCAAGGCGCAGGGCGATCTCAACAAGCCCTACACCATCTCGACGGCCCTCACGGGCGCCGAGATCTTCGCCGCCTGGTACTACATGAAAGGGGACGAGCGCTACAAGGGGATGGCGATGAAGGCCTGCGACTGGATCCTCGGCACCATGGTCGGCGAGAAGGTGCCCGACCCCTGGGCGGCGCCGGGCCAGATCCCCTACTACATCGACGACTGGAACCCCGGCCGCAAGGACCGCCACTGGATCTGGAGGCGCTGGCCCTACGACACCTCGGCCTACGCCGGCGAGGGCTTCATCGCGGCCTGGGTCTACATCGGCGACGACGCCTTCCGCAAGCGCCTCGGCACCCGCGTCCGCCCCCACATCGAGTGGCTGCTCCGCACTCAGAACCCCGACGGGAGCTGGGCGAAGAAGGGCTCGGGCGACCAGCTCCGCAGCCACGGCGTCGTGAACCTGCTGCTGTGGTACCACCACAACGTCCGGCGCGATCCGCGCATCGCCGACGCCCTGCGCCGCTACGTTGTGCTCCTGCTCGACGGGAAGCGGAGCGCCTACCTGAAGGTCCCCGGCAACGGCATCGCCACCTCGCTGGCCGGCCGCGCGCTCGTCGAGATCGTTCGGCCCGGCGTCGACTGCTACAGGTGGAAGGACGAGCGGTGAGCACCATCGACTGGGCAGCGGTCGTCCTCTACCTGGCCATCATCACGACGGTGGGGATCTACTTCGGCAGGTACATGCGGCAGGTGGCCGACTTCTTCAAGGGCGGCAACGAGATCCCCTGGTGGCTCAGCGGCGTGTCCGCGTATATGACGGGCTTCAGCGCCTTCGTGTTCGTGGCCTACGCCAAGATGGCCTACGACTACGGGCTGATGGCCGCCACGCTGTGCTGGACGGTGGTGCCCGCCTACCTCGTCGGGGCCTACCTGTTCGCGCCCCTCTGGCGCCGCACGGGGATCCTCACGCCCGTCGAGTACCTCGAGCAGCGCTACAACGTGGTGGTGCGCCAGCTCTTCGGCTGGGTCGGCATCCCCGTGCGGCTCGTCGACGACGCCCTGAAGATCGTGGCAATGGGCACGTTCATCTCGGTGATCATGAAGGTCGACATGCTCTGGGCGATGGTCACCCTGGGCGCGGTGGTGGTGGTCTACTGCGTCATCGGCGGCCTGTGGGCAGTGGTGATCACCGACATGATCCAGTTCGTCGTCCTGTCGATCAGCCTGGCGCTGGTGGTGCCGCTGGCGCTGATGCATCCGCGGGTCGGGGGGCTGAGCGGGCTCGTCGAGCGCTCGCCGCCGGGCTTCTTCAAGCTGATGAACCCGAGCCACCCCGAGATCGGGTGGCCCTACTTCGTGGCCTTCGCGTTCCTCATACTGCTCAGCTACAACTCGACGTGGTCGCTCGTCCAGCGCTCCTACTCGGTGCGCGACGAGCGTGAGGCGCGCAAGGCGAGCCTGCTGGCCGCGCTGCTCAGCTTCATCACGCCGCTCTTCTGGATCCTGCCGTCGCTGTGTGCGCGTCAGATCCTGCCGGGGCTCGAGGACGGCGGCCAGTCGTTCGTCCGCGTGTGCGTCGAGATCCTGCCGGCGGGCTTCCTGGGCATCGTGCTCGCAGGGATGTTCTCGGCCACCATGTCCACCCTGTCGAGCGACTACAACATCTTCGCGGGGGTGATCACCGAGGACATCTACCGCCGCCTGTTCCGCAAGGGGGCGAGCGAGCGCGAGCAGCTCCTGGTGGGCCGGCTGAGCCTGCTGGTCGTGGGCGCCGTCGCGGTGGCCATCGCCATCTACGTCGAGCGCACCGGCACGGGCCTCTTCAAGTGGATGGCGCAGAACTTCGGCATCGCCCTGCCGCCTATGGCCGTGCCCATGCTCGGCGGCCTCATCACTCGCAGGACGACGGCGGTCGGCGGCATCGTCACCTACTTCGTGGGGCTGGGCACCGCGCTGGCGCTCAAGTTCGGCCTCGGCCAGCCCTACTGGGTCTTCACCGGCGGCAACATGCTGGTCTCGGCCCTCGTCTTCTTCGGGATGGGCCTGCTCTTCACGCGCCGCCCGGAGCGCGAGGCGGGGCGGGTCGCCGCGCTCTTCGAGCGCCTGACGCACCCGCTCTCCAGCAACGAGGTCGCGGCGATCAAGCGTCGCGCCGCCGCAGGCCCGTCGCCGCTCTACATCGTCGGCGTCATCCTGTGCGCCATCGGCGCGCTCCTGCTCGTCCTCGGCCTGATGCCCGTCGACATGGACCTCGGCGCGCGGGTCACCAACTGGGTGCTCGCCGCCGTGCTGCTCGCGTTGGGCATCCTCGGGATTCTCTTCCGGCCAGCGGCGCCGCCGACGCCGACGGATGAGCAGGAACCCGAATGAGGAGGCCCTCAGCCATGCTTCGAGTGACGGTCGCCCTCGCTGTCCTCATGGGCTCGTGCAGCGTCGCCGCCGAGCTGCCGCAGCCTACCTTCTACTGCACCTTCGACCGCGGCACCGAGGCCGACTTCAGCCGCGGCGAGGGCAGCGCCACCACGATGGCGCCAGACGCGATCCTCGTGGCCGCGGCCGAGCAGGCGCGCGAGGGCGGGGCGAATCCCCTCCTCGTCAAAGGCACGGTCGGGCGGGCCAGGCAGTTCGACGCCGGCCTCGTCTATCCCCTTCGAGACAACCTGAGCCCCCTCCGCGGCACCGTCATGATGTGGGTGAGGCCGACCTGGCGGGGTGACCGCGAGGACCTCTATGCGGTCTTCTTCGGCTGCCGCGACTGGGGACTCGTCTACAAGTACACGACCCAAGCCTACGTCACCTTCGGCTGGATCAAGGCCGACGGCCACTACCACTACGGCGCGACGGGCAGCACGAAGGACTGGCGGCCCGGCGACTGGCACCACCTCGCGGTCGTCTACGATGCCGTCGAGAGCAAGCAGCGGACGCTCTATCTGGACGGCAAGCGGATGCGCTCGGCGCCCATCCCGTCACATCGCCGGTGCGCGCTGCTGTTCTCGGTCGGTGCCGGCGTCGGCGGGGTGAACCCTGCGCGGTCGGCCATCGACGAACTCGCGCTCTTCGACCGGCCGCTGAGCGACGCCCAGATCGCCGAGGCATTCGCCCGCGGCAAGGCATCCAAGCCGCTCTTCCCGAAGCTGGCGGCCGCTCGCGAGCGCCCCGGCATCGCGCCGCCGGCGCCCGAGCCGCGCCCTCCTCTGCCCGCCTTCGTCGATTGGCATCTCCCCGCCGGCCCGCCGGTGACCGAGTGGCGTCAGGCCAACCGCCGCGGCGGACGCGTCGCCACCGCCACCCGCGAGCGCGTGTCGCTAAACGGCGTCTGGCGCTTCCGGCCAGTCGGGGCGAAGGCCTGGCACTACCTCCGCGTCCCCGGCTCCTGGCCGCGCTACACGGGCTTCCGGGTGCGGAACGCCGAGGGCAAGGCCGTGACGGCCATCGACGGCATCGCGCTGCACGAGTCGCGGACGGCGTGGTACGAGCGGGCCTTCACGCTCCCCAAAGGCTGGGAGAAGGGGCGTCTCGTCCTCGGCATCGACAGCGTCCGCGCCGTGGCCGACGTGTTCCTCAACCGCCGCTACGTCGGCCGAGCCATCGAGTTCCAGCGCGCCGCTCTCGACGCCTCGGCCGCTGTCAAGAGCGGAGAGAATCTGCTCCAGATCCGCGTCCACGCCCTCAGCCCGAAGTACGCCTGGCGCGGCCTCGACCAGGACGTGTGGCTCGAGCGCCGGCCCACAGGGCCGACCCTCGCCTGGGCCGACCTGCACCCGCTGGTCGCCGCCAAGAGGCTCGAGGTGGTGGCCCACGTGACAGGCGAAGCGAAAGGCGCTCGGATCGCCGTGCGCCTCTTCGACCTCGATGGGAACGCTGTCCACGAAGGCAGCGCGCCGGCCGAGACGGGAACCGTCCGCTTCGCCTTCGACACCCCGGATCTCCAGCCCTGGCATCCGGGGAGGCCGAGGCTCCACATCGCGAAGGTCGCGCTCGAGCGCGACGGCAAGGTCCTAGACGCGCTCTATCCCATCCGCTTCGGCTACCGCCAGCTCGAGGTCCGCGGCGGCGATTTCTACCTCAACGGCCGGAAGTTCCACATCCGCGGCCAGGCGGCGCCGCCCTTCGGGCGCTTCGAGTTCAACGCCGCCGAGGCCGCGATCCGCGAGTGGATCGGCCAGATGAAGGCCGTCCACGTCAACGCGGTCCGCGAGTACGCCGGCGGCTGGCGCTCGGGCGACCGCAGCCAGTGGCGCGACCTCTACTATGACATCGCCGACGAGACGGGCTTCATCGTCCTGTCGCACGTGCCATCCAACCGCGCGCTGATGCACGATTTCACCAATCCCACCGTCGCCGAGCTCTACCGCCGCCGGGTCGCCGACCACGTCCACCGCTACGGCAACCACGCCTGCGCGGCCATGTGGTTCCTCAACTTCAACCACGGCGCCCACGTCGGCGACATCCGCCCCGACCTGCTCGATGGGAGCTTCGACCCCGTCGGCCTGCCCGAGAAGCAGGTGCACCACGCCTGGATGGACTTCTCGGAGAAGGTGCTCCGGGGCATCGACAGCTCGCGGCCCATCTTCCACCACTCGGCGGGCAACTACGGCGAGATCCTCACCGTGATGGCCTACCTCGGCTTCGGCATCCCGCTTGCCGAACGCGAGGAGTGGCCGAGCGCCTGGGCGAGGACCCGCTTCAAGCCCCTGATGCCCGTCGAGACCGGCTTCCCCTGCCTGCTGAGCAACTACCGCGAGCGCGAGGGCCCGCTCTCGCGTGTCTACGCCTCCGAGCAGCTCACGCCCGAGTACTTCGCCGCCTACGCCGGCGACCGCGTCTACGCGAATCTCACCGAGGAAGAGGTCCGCCTGATGAACCCCGGCAAGGGCGACCGCCTGGGCGCGATGAAGCGATCGGTCAACTACGACGAGCAGAAGGCCCTCTTCGCCCGATGGACCCTCCGCTCGTGGCGGACGTGGGACATCAGCGGCTACTGCCAGCATGTCGAGTGGCGCGACTGCTTCCGCTACCAGCCGGTCGAGATCGAGCTGCCGAAGCGGGACCCGCGCGACTTCGGCCTGACGCTCGACGCCGAGAAGCTGACCGTCCAGCGTGCGGTGGGGATGACCCGCCTCGGCCGTGTCGCCATGGCCGACAACGCGCCGCTCTTGGCATACATCGCGGGGCCTGAGAAGGAGTTCGTCGCCAAGACCCACGCCTACTACGGCGGCGAGACGGTCGAGAAGGCCGTGGTGCTCATCAACGACTCGCCGTGGCCCATGACCATCGTCGGCAGGGTCGAGGCAAAGCTCGGCGACAAGGTCCTGCACGCGCAGGACTTCTCGGAGCCCGTCGCCATCGGCGAACGCAAGTTCCTCCCCCTCCGCTTCACCGCGCCGCAGGTGGCCGAGCGGACGGCGGGGACCATCGCCCTCTCGGCGAAGATCTTCGACACGCAGCTCCCCTCCGACAGCTTCGCCTTCGAGTGCTGGCCTCGTCCCGAGCCACCGAAGGTGGCGGCCAAGGTGGCGCTGCTCGACGGCGTCGGCCGCACGGCCGCCCTCCTCAAGCAGGCGGGCATCACGACATCAGCCAAGCTGACCGACGACACGCGCCTCCTGGTCATCGGCCGCCAGGCGCTCGACGACGCGGCGAGGCAGACGCTCAGCCAATGGGACATCGAGGCCCGCGTCGCCAAGGGCCTCAACGTCCTGGTCTTCGAGCAGACGGGCACCCAGCTCGCAGGGATGCCGATGGACGACCCGAACTGCCGCGCCGCCTTCATCCGCGCGCCCGGCCATCCCGTGCTCGCGGGCCTCACCAACGCCGACCTGCGCCACTGGCGCGGCCAGAGCGACCTCACGGAGCCGTACCCCAAGACCGACCGCGCGAACTTGTCGTGGGGCGAGGAGTTCACCCGCTGGAGCAACCGCGGCGTCGTGTGCTCCTTCGCGCCCGAGAAGCCGCAGCGCGGCGTCTTCACGATCCTGGTCGATGCCGACTTCGACCTCACCCTCGCCCCGCTGGTCGAATGGCGCATCGGCAAGGGCCGCATCGTCTTCTGCCAGCTCGACGTCACCAGCCGCTACGGGGCCGACCCGGTGCCGACGCTGCTGGTCAACCGCCTGCTCGCTTGGCTGCTGCGCGCGCGCCGCGACGCGCCGGCCCTCGCAAGGCACAAGGCATCAGGGCAGGCCAAGATCGCCGAGGTGTACAAGGTGACGGTTCCTGACGCGCTGCGCCGCCGCGGCGTCGCCCCATCCGACCTCTTCTGGCGCGAGGTCCGACGCGTGCCCGTGCTCGCCGACCCCGGTGAGTGGGACGCGCACACAGACCCTCCAGTCATTGCCATCCGCCGGGAGGGCAACGAGGAGGCGGTCTGGTGCGGGATCAAGCCAGCCGACTTCACGGATGGCCGCCAGATCGCGAAGACGACGCGGCTGCTCGCCGTGCTGCTGAGGACGGGCAGCGCGCGGCCCGACCTTACGGCCTCGGAACTGCTGGTGGGCCAGCCCGACTCGCCCTTCGTCCGCAGGAGCCTCGACTTCAATCCGTACAAGTACCGCCGATGGTAGTGTCTCGCAGCGCAGGGCGCTCGCATCTTGGGCCGAGGAAAACTCGGGCTGGGCACACCTTATGGGATCGAGCGGCTCCGCGGTCGGTCCACTAAGCCCTGGTTCTCGTTAGCAAGTGGCGCCCCTGCGGCCATCTGAAGAGGCAAACAAAACCAACGGAGTTGGCTTTGTTTTCTAGTGTGCCCAGCCCGAGTTTTCCTCTTTGGTTGCGGCCGCAGGCCGCGTTAGGAGAAGCCTGATGAGCAAGATCCTGGTCGTGTATCACTCGCAGCAGCGGGGGAACACCCGGAAGATGGCGGAGCTGGTGGCCGAGGGCTGCCGCCAGGTGGAAGGCGTCGAGGTCGAGATGGTGAGCGTCAACGAGGAACGCGTCGATATGGACGCGGCGGAGGCGGCCGATGCCTACGCGCTCGGCAGCCCCGACTACTTCTCGTATGTGGCGGGCGGACTCAAGCAGTTCTTCGACGACATCTACATCGCCAATCAGGCGGGCCGCGGCGTCGCGGGCAAGCCCTGCGTCCTCTTCCTCACCCACGGCGGCGGCGGACGGGCCATCGACAGCCTCGAGAAGCTGGCGAAGGCGATGAAGCTGGAGCCCGTAGCGCCGAGCCTCTCGTGCCAGGGCGCGCCGAGCGGGGAGGCGGCCGAGCAGGCCGTCGCCCTCGGCAAGGCCCTGGCCCAGGAGATCGCCTCGTAGGCCGTCCCCGCGACGCAACTCCTGCCGCCCCTGGTGGGGCCTGCCCCATGAGGTGACGCCTCTCCCAGGGCTTACGTGCTACCATCTTCCGGCCGCCAAGCGGGCTGGCTCCCCTTCTGACATGGGGTTGCATTCCGAGAGGGAAGGCGTATAGTCGTGGGCCGCGTTCGGGCGAACTCGGCAACCGCGATCGAAAGGAGCGGCGGGCATGGACTACAAGCGGATCGAGTGGGGCAAGCACAAGATCGACGAGGGGTCCTTCGAGTCCGCCGCCGTCTTCGACGTCAACAACGACGGCGTGCCTGACATCGTCTGCGGGGGCTTCTGGTACGAAGGCCCCGACTGGGTGCAGCACAAGATCTGCGACATCCTCTGCCAGAACGAGTACTACGATGACTTCTCGACCATTCCGATGGACGTCAATGGCGACGGCTACACCGACATCGTGACGGGCGGGTGGTTCGGCAAGACCCTCGTCTGGCGCGAGAACCCCAAGGGCGAGCCCGTCGAGTGGGCGACCCACCCCATCGACGAGTGCGGAAACGTCGAGACGACACGGGCCTGGGACCTCGACGGCGACGGCCACCTCGAGATCGTGCCGAACACCCCGCCCTTCCCGCTCGTCTTCTACAAGCTGCTCCGCGACGCCGACGGGAAGGGCACCGGCCAGTTCCGCAAGGTGCAGATCAGCGACGAGCCAAGCGGACACGGCCTCGGCTTCGGCACGATCGGCGGCAAGCGCGCGCTCGTCGTCCACAACGGATGGTGGGAGGCGCCCGACGACCCGCTCAACCAGCCCTGGACATTCCACGGCGAGTTCGACATCGGCCACGCCAGCGTGCCCGTGCTCGTCGTGGATTTCAACGGCGACGGCCTCAGCGAGCTCATCGTCGGCCAGGCTCACGGCTACGGCCTCGACTGGTGGCAGCAGCACATCGACCCCAACGGCGCACGCACCTGGACCCGCCACCCCATCGACCCCTACTTCGCGCAGTACCACTGCCTGGAGTACGTGGACGTGGACGGCGACGGCGTGCCCGAGGTCGTCACGGGCAACCGCTATCGCGCCCACAACGGCAACGACCCCGGCGGCACGGAGGTGGTGGGCGTCTACATTTTCAAGTGGAACGGCGAGAGCTGGTCGAAGCAGGTGGTCGATCACGGCGTGGTGCCCTATGCCTCGGGCACGGGCATCTACTTCGACGTGGCGGACATCGACGGCGACGGCCTGCCCGACATCGTCTGCCCTGGCAAGGACGGCCTCTACATCTTCCGCAACCTCGGCCCCGAGGGCGGGAAGCAATCCCGCGACTGAGGCGCGGCTCGGGAGGGTGAGGCACCCGCCGAACCGCCTCACTCGTCCCGATGCTCCAGCGTCGGGACGGTGATCGCCACGCTCCAGCGTGGGGAACCGGGGTAAGCGCTGACTCCGCCCACCGACGCTGGAGCGTCGTCCCGTGCGTCCCGACGCTGGAGCATCGGGACGAGTGGGATCTGGGAGTGCATTGGGACGAGAGACCGACGCACAGGGTCACTTGGCGGTGGTGAGCGCCTTCAGCTTCGCGTAGATGACGGGATCGTCGCGGCTGCCCTTGAACTCGAAGGGCACATACTGGTTCACCGCGCTCAGCATCAGCCCCCACGAGCAGCCCGCCGCGACGGCGGCCTCTGCGGCTGCCGCTCCCTTCTTACCCGTCTTGTCGTCCTCGTTGCACACGATGGCCTTCTTGTAGCGCCTTAGCGCCTGAACCCGCGACGCGATCTGGGCGACGGGCGTACTGTTGAAGTGGATGAGGATGAAGTCCGAGGCCCCGGCGACCTGCCTGAGGGCCCTCCCATTGCCCATGCCGCTGGTTGAGACGAGCAGGCCGGGTGCGGCGCCCCGCGCGAGGCAGATCAGCTCGGCCATCCCGTCGGCGGACCGGATGATCCCGCGGTCGAAGCCCCCGTGCGAATGCTCGTTGGCGATCTCGAGGAGCACGTTGCCCCATCGCTTCTCCGCCACCCACCTCGCGGCGTTCGCCACCCCAGCGCGGACGGCCTCGTCGTCGCGCAACACCTGGTCCTGCCGCTGGTAGAAACAGGTCAGGATGACGGCGGCGCCCGCCTCGTCGGCGGCGCGGATGACCCGCTCGACCCGCTCCATGTACTCGGGCCGAAGCCTGCCGGTCGGGGTGAAGGCGGTGTTGATGGCCTTCTCGTAGCCTGGCATGCCGCCCTGGAGCGAGATGGTGAAGGCGCGGATGCCGTGGCGGACGTAGTCGGGGATTCGCTTGATGAACGCCGCGGTGTTCGCGTCGGGGTCGAAGCCCTTCGGGCAAGTCCTCGGATTGCGGTCCTCGAAGATGCAGTTGACCATCCGCGCGTTCATCAGCAGCCCTTCTGCCGGCGCTCCCGGGTAGGTGATCTTGCCGTTGAGGTACCAGCGGCCGCCGGCGAGGGCGATCCAGGTCTTCGTGGTGGCGGCGGCCACGTGTGCCACGTGGCGCGCGACAAGCTGCTCGTGGGGGTCGAGCTGGTCGAAGAGGCGGCCCTGGTCGGGACGCATGTCGAAGGAGCGACGCGGGCCTTTGTAGCGGCGACGTGGGCTGCCGTTGTGGAGGCACCAGCCCGCGGCGCCTCCCTCGGCGGCCTGGCGGGCGTCAACCAGGAAGTCGATCGCCTCGGGCTGCCAGCGGCTGAAGTCGCGGCGGAAAGGCTCCTGGCAGTGGACGGGCACGACGCGGCCGGCCTCGCGCGCCCAGCGGAGACACTCCCGCGTCTTCGCAGCCGTCTGCCACGGTGACGCGCCGTTGCGGGGGCGGTGCGGCGACAGGAAGTCGAGCCGCGCCGTCCGCAGATACTCGCCCACGTCCTCCCGTGACAGGTCGCCCGCGTGCGAGGCGGTGACGAGCCGGCCGGGGTCGATCTGCTTGATGCGGTCGCGGAGCGCGCCGCACTCGGCGAGGGGCACGTGCCGCCCGTCGCGGATATTCCGCTCGTTCGCCACGTCGAAGTATACGTTGCGGAAGGGCTTGAGCGCCCTCGCCAGGGTCTCCACCGCGTGGAGATGCCCGGCCCGGCTCGCCAGCGGCGCTGCCGCCGCTACCGCTCCGTTGCCGCGCGAGAGCGTCACGTCCACAACGATGCCCCGGCGGTCGGCCTGCTCGACCACCCACCGCAGCTTCGCCATGTACGGCTCGCGGGCGTCCCCCTCCGCGTCCACCGCTGATACGTTGTGCTCGTGTGCTCCCCAGGTCGCCCACAGGCGGATCCAGTTGATGCGGCGCGCTCGCAGATCGTTGAGGTCCCTCTCGATGAACTCCCTGGGCGCGCCCAGGCCGCCGTAGTAGCTCACGCCGACGAGGAACGTGGGCCGGCCGTCGAGGGTGAACCGCGTGCCGTCGATGCCGAGGGCGGTGGCGGACGCGGGACGGCGCGTGCCCATCGCCGCCAGCGCCAGGAGGATGCCGAGCCAGCCGATCCGTTCCATCGTCGTCCCCTTCAATGGGTGCGGTAGACGGATTGTACGGGGGGCGGTACGGCGGCGCAAGCCCGGCTTGCAGCGCCTGGCCGTCTGGTCTATAGTAGGTCGCGGAGGGCAGCGACGGAAGGAGGACCCCCTCGATGACGCTTCGTCTCGCGATGGTGCTGTGCGCCATGGGAATGCGGATGGCCGTCGGCGGCGAGTTTGTGACGGAGTCGGCGCGGGAGATCCCCGTGGCCTACAACGTGGACGTGGTGGTCGTGGGCGGCAGCACGGGCGCCGTGGCTGCGGCGACGGCGGCGGCGAAGGGAGGCGCCAAAGTGTTCCTCGCCGCGCCCCATCCCTATCTCGGCGACGACATGACCGCCACCCTCCGCCTCTGGCTGGAGAAGGGCGAGACCCCGACGTCCGAGCTGGCCAGGAAGCTGTTCACGGACGTCCGCACGCCCCCGCCTATCCCCGATGCCGCGAATACCCTCCGCCTGACCTACCAGGCCGACAGGCCCTCGGCCGGCCGCCACCGCGACACCCGCAAGCCTTCGCTCCTCACCGATGGCAAGTGGGGCACCGCCGCGGGCGAGAGCGTCGAGTACCCTGGCGACCCCACGGTCACGGCCGACCTCGGCAAGGTGCAGGACGTCGCGAACGCCTACCTCCTGCTCTACCACCACAAGGACTACAAGGTCGCCAGCGTCACCGTCGAGGCGAGCACCGACGGCAAGCAGTGGCGGCAGGTGGCCGCCATCGCCAACAAGCATCCAGGCCTGGGCGACGACAACGCGCCCGCGCTGCTCCTATCAACCCCGGTGGAAGGGAAGGCGCGCTTCGTGCGCTTCTCGGTGAAGCGCGCTGAGGGCGCGACGCGCATCCTGCTGGCCGAGATCATCGTCACGGGCACGGGGCCGGCGAAGCCCGAGCCGGCGCCGATGAACTCCCTGCCGCCGGCACGGCCCCTCCACATCAAGCGCGTGCTCGACGACGAGCTGCTCGCCGCGGGCGTCCAGTTCCTCTACTCCTGCCCAGTCACCGACGTGCTCCGCGACGGGGACGGCAAGCCGGCGGGCATCGTGATGGCCAACCGCGCGGGGCGCCAGGCCGTGATCGCGAAGGTCATCATCGACGCGACCCCGCGAGCCATCGTCGCGCGGATGGCGGGAGCGAAGGCCAGGCCCTTCCCCAGCGGCGTCCACACGGTCAAGCGCGTGGTGGTCGGCGGCGCCGTGCAGGAGAGCGCGGGGATGACGGCCCGCACCATCGCGCCGCCCTTCGCGCGGGGCAGCAAGACCTTCCCCATCATCGAGTATACCCTCCAGCTCCCCTTCCCAGATGCCAGCTACGCCTCGTGGGCGAAGGCCGACCAGCTCGCCCGCGACAAGACCTATCACCCCGAGCAGCAGTTCACCTCCGACACGTTGTTCATGGTGCCGCCCGACCCCATCGAGGCCGAGTCCAAACCTGGCCTGGGGGCCTATCAGCCGGCGGGCGTCCCGCGCGTGTTCGTGCTGAGCGGCAGCGCCGGCCTGCCACGCGGGCAGGCGGCCAAGCTGCTGCGCCCGTGCGCCCTGATCGAGACGGGGACGCGCCTGGGCGAGGCCGCGGCGAAGGAGGCGAAGACCATGCCCGAGCCCAAGGGCGTCCACCTTGCCGGCGCGAAGAAGCCTGCCGCCGCGCAGGGCGACGTCCGCGAGTTCCTCACCGGCGTCCGCGCCATCCAGGACCTGCCGACGATTCCGCAGGAGGAGCGGAGCGTGCCCGTGCTCGGCCGCTACGACGTGGTGGTGATCGGCGGGGGGACGGG
>CAZDNN010000080.1:0-16281 GCA_964506385.1 uncultured Planctomycetota bacterium | reverse complement strand
TCGGCCCGAATCCCTCGCACTCGTCTGCGAAGGACTTCTGCCACGGACTGTTAGGCCGAGGACCAAGCGGCGAAGACGCCGCCCTCGCCTCCGCCTTCGGGCTGCGGCTCACCCAGGCAGTTGAGGAATCGGCATGTCGGACAGGCGGCCCGGAGCGGCGGCCTCACGGGACTCAAATCACGGGGGACATCCCCCCGTCAATGCCGGTTGGGGGTGGGTGCGGGGGAATCAGGCGGCCCGCTCGCCTCATGGGCGGAGAAGGCGCGGGGCAAGAGGATTTGGGCCCCATGGCCAGAGGATTGGTGCTGCTGGGCCAGGGACCAGCCTGGTGCTGGCTGTGCGGGTGGAACGCCTCTTCTGCGAAGCTCAGTAGCTGATGAACGGAGATCGACCGGTGGCTCATGCCTTTCGCGCGGACGACTGGGACAGCTACAAGATGGTCTACCGCGAGCCGCATCGGGCGGTGGAGCCGCCGGAGCGGGAGATCGCGGTGGTCGATGCGGCGCTCGCCGTGCTCGTCGAGGCGGGGGCGCTGCCCCACGGCGACTACGACCGCGAGCGGTTCCTCGCCCATCGGGCGGCGGTGGCCGAGCGGTTCGAGATCCCGTGGACGGCGATCACCCCCCGCATGCAGCGCCTGCTCTACGCGATCAGCGCCATCGCGCAGCCGCAGCACATGGTCGCCGCGGGCGTCTTCTGCGGCAACACCTTCATCTCGAACGCCGGCGCCGCCGTCGGCCCCGGCGCCTGCTACACGGCACAGGCCTGCATCGGCGTCGAGATCCGGCCCGAGGAAGCCGAGCGCGCCGAGCGCAACGTCCGACGCATCGACCCCACCGGCGTCGCCCGCGTAGTCGCCGCCGACGCCATTGACGTCTGCCGCGACTACGAGCATCCCATCGGCCTGCTCTATCTCGACGCCGACGGCGGCCCCGAGAAGGGCAAGGGCATCTACCTCGACATCCTCCAGGCCGCGCTCGACAAGCTCCACCCCGGCAGCCTCATCCTCGCCCACAACAGCGTCAACGCCGCCTCGCGCCTCGCCCACTACCTCGCCTTCGTCCGCGACCCCGCGAACTTCCGCGACAGCGTCAACGCGATCGTCGATGGCGAGGGGCTCGAGGTGTCGGTGCGATAGATGAGCCCGAACGCTTCGTCCGCGACGCAAAGAGCGCTCAGCACCCAAGCCCGCCGCAGGCGGGCGACAGTGTGTAGGGCGTCAGCGCCGGGAGATGTGGACATCCCGCCCACAGTGTCGGGCTCCCGTCGGCCGAGATCAAGGGCAGACGGGGCCGAAGGCCTCGACGAGCTCGGCGATGCGGAGCAGGCGGGTGAAATCGGCGCCGGGCGGCGTGGTGTCGCTGATGCCCAGGATCAGATGGTCGCCCCGGCCGCAGGCCGCGAAGAAGCCGTCGAGGAATGCCTCGAACTCGGCGTCGTCGAGGGTCTCCGGCAGCAGCGCGACCGACGGGATGCCGCCCATGATGGTGATGCGGCCCGCGAAGGCGTCGCGGACCTCGCGGAACGTCAGCTTCGTCATTGGCGCGGGGCAGACCGAGTCGGCGATGTCGATCTCGCAGGCCAGGTAGTGGTCGAGCAGGCCCTGGTTCTCGCCGTCGGTATGGGTCAGCAGGCACTTCCCCTGCGCATGTAGGTCGCGGGCCGCCTGCCCGAGCCACGGGACGATGTGCCGCTCGAAGAAGGGGGGATACTGGATCATCGAGTCGTAGTTGGCCCCGACGAGCACCACGCCGGCCGGGCTGTCGAGCAGCACGGCCATCAGCCGATCCCACAGGACCCCGATCTGCTCGGCCAGCCGCTCCATCTCGGCGGGGCGGTCGTGCATCTCGTAGAAAAAGGTGTCGATGGGCATCAGCTCGCGCTGGATCCAGTGCATCGGCGAGGCCGCCACCGTGCCCCAGCCGACGGCGATGCCGCGCTCGCCCACGAATCCGGCGAACTCCTGGTAGCCCTCGACGTTCGGCACCGCCCGCGCGTGCTCGAACAGATAGCCGAGCGCCGGGTAGTCGGCCGCGCTCTTGAACGCGCACTCCTCGACGTGGCTGATGCTGACCCCCGCGGCCCGCATGGCATCGTCGTAGACGGTCACCGTCCGGAGCGTGCCGTGAGGCGTCTCGTAGCTGACGATGACGCGGTCGCCGTCGCGGCGGATGGTGCGGCGCACGTCGTCGAAGACGATGCGGACGGGGATGGGCCACAGGTTCCAGATGCCGAGGGCGCGGTCGGCGTTGTCGTCGGGGTTGCGGAGGTCCTGGAAGTCGGGGACGACGCCGTGGTAGTCCCAGCCGAGGTCGTCGATCATCTCGCGCAGCGTGGCGTTGCGGTACTTCGCAGGCAGCGTGCCCGCCCGTTTGTTCGCGGCGTACCAGAGGTCGAGTCGCGGTGCCCAGGGCATCCTGTCGGTCGGCTCGCCTCGGATCGCCGCGAGCATCCGCTCCTTGCCCGTCACCCTGCTCCTCCTCACCATTCCCCGTCGTTCTCCGGCAGCGGCCCGCTGCTGGCGCCCCAGTATAGCGCATCGGCCATGGCCCTCCCAGCACGACGCGGCCCGCCGCGTGGCCGTGCTTGACAGAGCGGGGGGGCTCTGGTATGGTCTGGCGCGGGCGTATGGCACGCGGGGAGACCCTCCGCGCGACGTCACTCCGGGCATTGTCACCACGCTGCGGAACGGATGTTCATCCATGACGGAGCACACAGATCCCTCCCAGTCGCTGACCCAGGGCGCGCAGCAGATCCTGGACAGTGCGGCGGCCAAGCAGAAGGAGGCGGGCCACGATGTCCTCGGCCTGCACCACTGGCTGCTGGCGCTCCTGGAGCGGCATGGCCCGATGGCCGAGGCGCTCGCCGACGGCCTCGACGCCAAGGCGCTCGTTCGCTACATGCGTACCCGTATCCTGGAGAAGGACGCGGGGGAGGCCATGACCGCCGAGGGCGTGGCGGAGCGCGCGCTGAAGCGGGCCGTTGCCCGCGGCCTCGACAAGGCAGGCGAGCGCGACGTTGCCGCCGTCGTGCTCGAGGCTGCCGGCTACACCATCCGCGAGCGCGAGGCCGCGCCCCGCACCACCGCGCCCACGATACCAGGCGCCGCTACCGACAGGAACGCCGCGCCGCCAGTCGCGCCGGGGAAGCCGTCGGTCGGCGCCCGGGTCAGGCGCCCGACCCCGATGCTCGACGACGTCGGCCGCGATCTGACCCGTGACGCGACCGAGGGCAAGATCCTGCCCGTCGTTGGCCGCGAGGACGCGATCCAGCTCATGATCGAGACCCTCTGCCGCCGCACGAAGCGCAATCCCGTGCTCGTCGGCCCCGCGGGCGTCGGCAAGACCGCACTGGTCGAGGGCTTCGCCTTGCGCGTCGCGAGCGGCGAGGTGCCCGACATTCTCCAGGGCGCCCGCGTGGTCGCCCTCCAGCCCTCCTCGGTCGTCGCCGGCGCCGGCGTCGTCGGCGAGATGGAGAAGCGGATGCGCACCGTCCTCGCCGAAGCCAACCAGGAGGGCCTCATCCTCTTCATCGACGAGGTCCACTCGATCATCGGCGCCGGCGGCCGAACCGGCGTTGGCGACATGGCCCAGCTCCTCAAGCCGGCGCTCGCCCGCGGCGACATCGCCTGCATCGCCGCGACCACCGACGAGGACTACCGCCGCTTCATGGAGTCCGACAGCGCGCTCGAGCGCCGCTTTCAGCCCATCCGCGTCCAGGAGATGACGCCGCACCAGACCGTCGAGGTGCTGCGCATCATCCGCGACTCTTTCGCCACCGACCGCGGGGTGGCCGTCGAGGACGCCGTGCTGGAGTGGCTGGTGGACTTCGGCCACGAGTTCCTGCGCAACCGCCACTTCCCCGACAAGGCGGTGGACCTCCTCGAGCAGTGCGTGGCCCACGCCGTGGCCAACGGGCAGGACGAGGTGTCCCTGAGCGACGCCGAGAACGTGGCGCAGCGGATGGTCGGGATGCCGATCTCGCCTAGCGGACGCATCGAGAGCCTCCGCGAGGGCCTCACCGAGCGAGCCCTCCTGCCCGAGGCCCAGGCCGAGCGCCTGCTGCGCCGCCTGGAGGTGACGATCCGCGGCCTCGACATCCGCGCGAGCGGCCCCAACGGGGTGGTCCTGCTTATGGGCAACGCCGCCTCCGCAGGTGAGGCGCTCGCCGAGGTGATCGCCGAGGCCCTTTTCGGCGCAGCGGACCGCGTGGTGACCCTCAGCCTCGGGCGGCTGACCCAGCCCTTCGACACGAGCGCCTTGATCGGCGCCCCGCCCGGCTACGTCGGCTACAGCGACACCCTGCCGCTCCACAGCCTCATCCAGATGCCCTGGTGCGTCCTCCACTGCGAGGGGTTCGACGCCTGCCATCCCCACGTCCGCGAGGTGATCGCCCGCGGCATCCGCGACGGCGTGATCACCGACGCTCTGGGCAAGCACATCTACCTGTCCGACGCCGTCGTCGTCCTCTCGAGCAGCGTGGAGGTCGGGGAGCGAACCCCCGTCGGCTTCGTCCCCGAGGAGGGCAACGAGGAGGACGATGCGCCTCAGCGCGCCGCGCGCGACGTGGCCGCCGAGGTCTTCGGACGCGAGCTGCTCGACCACATCGATGTCGTCTGCGCCGCCGCGCCGTCCACACGGGACGCGGGGCGGCGATGGATCGAGAAGCAGTTGCTCGCCGGCCTGTCCGAGCGGTACCGCCGCCACGGCATCGAGCTGCACTGGGACGAGAGTCTCGTGGAGTGGCTTCTCGAGCACCAGGCCGACCGAGCCGGCCAGCACGAATGGGAGCGGCTGGCCGACGAGCGGATCAGCCCACTCCTCGTCCCCTACCTCACCCCGCAGGAAGGGAAGGAGGTGAAAACGCTCGTCCTCACGTCTGAGGGCGGAGAGGTCCAGATCCAGGTCCAACACACTGAGGAGGAGTGAGAGGATGGAGTTTCTCAGCGAGCCGCAGAAGCAGGTGTACGAGAAGATTCGGCCGTGGATGCAGGAGATCTTCGGCGCCTTCGTCAAGATGCGCGACGACGCCCCTGGCTTCCACGTCGTCGTCGGCTCCGCCTATGCCAGCGTCTACGTCCTGCCGTGGAAGGACGACGACGCCACGGTCATGGCCCGCTCCTACGTGGTGACCAACATCGAGCTCACCCCCGACCTGCTTCACTACCTGCTCCGCGAGAACGAGCAGCTCCGCTTCGGAGCCTTCGGCGTCGATAGCGACAACGACATCTGCTACAGCCACACCGTCGTCGGCTCCACCATCGACAAGGAAGAGCTCCAGGCCTGCGTCATGGCCGTCGTCGCCATGGCCGACAAGTACGACGACGAGATCGTCGGCCGCTGGGGCGGCCAGCGCGCCATCGACCGCGCCATCTAGCCCGCGCGCTTCGGAGGAAGGCCCATGCACAGACCCCACGTCCTGGCCCTGGCTGTCTCTATTCTCCTCGCCTCCACCGCCCTGGCCGAGCTCTGCCCGAAGTGCAAGGGCAAAATGTACATCCAGAGCATCGGCAAGTGCGTGGTCTGCGGCGGCCACACCACGAGCGGAGCCTTCAAGCTGTGCCCCAAGTGCAGCGCGAAACTCGGCCAGTGCGAGCACTGCCGCGCCCCGCTCGCGCCCGCCATCCCGAAAGACGCCATCACCCTCGACGAGAAGGCCAACGGGAAGACCGTCACCGTCGCCGTCGGGAAGACCCTCGTGGTCCGCCTGGCGGGCAACCCCACCACCGGCTATAGCTGGACGGTGAAGAAGCTCGAGGGCGACGCACTCGAGCAGCAGGGGAAGCTGCGCTACGAGGCGAAGAAAGTGGCACGGGGCATCGTCGGCTCGGGCGGCACATTCATCGGCATCTTCAAGGCCGTCAAGCCGGGGAAAGCAACCCTCTCGATGGCCTACGCGCGCCCCTGGGAGAAGGACAAGCCACCCGCCAAGACGTATCAGGCCACCGTTCAGGTCAAGCAGCAGGGCAAGTAGCCGCCCGCCAGGCCGACCGCAAGTGAGTGGGCCGAATGCTCGACCTGCCAGCATGCCTGCGTGGGGAGAAGGGCGGCTGGGACGCCTTCGTGGCCGAGGCGGCGCCCATCGTCCTCGCCGCCATTCGCCGCACCCTCCCCGCTAACAGCCCCGACACGGCTGAGGATCTGGCCCAAGAGGTCTTCCTGCGGCTGGTCCGCGACAACTTCCGTCTCCTGCGCACCTACGAGCCCGACCGGGCCTCGCTCTCCACCTGGCTGACCCTGGTGGCCCGCAGCACCACCCTCGACCACCTGCGCCGCCGCCGCCTCCCCACCGTGCCCCTCGACGAGGCCCGCGAGCCAGCCGCGCCCGCCCCCGCTGAGCCCATGGCTCTCAAGGTGCCGCCCGGCCTGCTCTCCCCCCGCCAGCAGCTTGTCCTGCGGCTCCTCTACGAGCGCGAGCTCTCCGTCGCCGAGGCCGCCGCCGCGCTCGGCGTCGATCCGCAAACCATTCGCAGCACGCGACATAAGGCCATCGCAAGGCTCCGACGCCATTTCGGCGAGCCCTGACCCCGCGCTTTCTCCCTGCCCCGACGGGGATGTTCCCGCCTCCTGCAACGTATAACCCTATGGGAAACAGCCCATGACCGACGAGCACAGCACGAACGACGCCGAACGGGAACTGGTGCGGCGCTTCCTCGCAGGCAGTGGACGCCAGCCAGCCGGCCGCTGTCCCGAGCTGCTCGAGCTCGCCGCCTACCTCGATGGCCGAGCCGAGCCGGCCGAGGGCGAGCGCATCGAGGCCCATCTCGCGGCCTGCTCGCGCTGTCTCGACGCCCTGCTCGACTCCCGCGCCGCCGCCGCAGAACCGCAGCCTGAGGTCGGCACACGCCTGCTGGACCGCGTCCGGGCTCTCGTGCCCGGCGCCCTCCGCCGTCCCGTGCCCAGGTGGCGCGCGGCAGCCGGCTGGGCCGCCGGCGCGGCTGCCGTCGCCGCGATGGTGGTCGCAGGCCTCCGGGCCGGGGCGGCCGTGCGACGGGCCGAGCTCCAGACAGGCGAGCGCGTCGTCACCGAGGTGACTTTCGGCCTCGCCAAAGACGCCGCCCCACCCGACAATCTGCTCGACGGCATCATCCAGTACTCGCGGGGGGATCGCCATGACTAGGCTCCTCAAGATCCTGCTGCTCGTCTCGCTCGCGTTCAACGCCGCGTTCGTCGTCGGCTACCTCAGCAGATCGCTCTCGGCCGCCCCCGCCGACACCCCCGAGGCCGCCGCCGAGCTCGTCTCCCGCAAGCTCGACCTCGACGAGCGGCAACGCCAGGCCTTCCTCGCACTCCGCAAGGAGTCTCACAGCCGCAAGCGCGAGCTCCGTCAGGCCATCGCCCTCGCCCGCGAGCGCCTCGTCGCCGAGCAGTGCAAGCCTCAGCCCGACCCCAACACCATCCGAGCCCTCAAGACCGATCTCAACGAGCTGCGGCAAACCTACCGCGACCTCAGCTTCCACCAGACCAACCGCTTCCTCAAGCTCCTCAAGCCCAAGCAACGCCGTCGCGTCCACGACCTCCTCAGCAAGCACGGCCAGCCCGGCGGCCTCGACGAGCAGTTCCTCCAGCAATACGACGAGGACCGCGACGGCCAGATCAGCCCCCAGGAGTACAGCAAGCTCATCCGGGCCACCCGCGACCACGCCAAGAAGCCACGCGGTGGCCGCACGGGGAAGGCGCGCTCCGGCGCGGATGGCGACGGCCCCCGCCAGCCCCGAGTCGATCAGGAGGCCACCCAACCCGTAAAGGAGACCCAACCCCGCACACCAGAGCCATCGGAAGACGTCCGTTAGTGTCCTCGGTCGCGTATCTCAATCGGGGAGGGAGCTAGGAGAGCATTCCGTGAAGCGCACTGCACTGCTCGCGATCGCCTTCGCCGCGGCCCTCGCGTGGACCACCGGCGCCCTGGCCCGCGAAGGCGGCAAGAAGGACAAGCCAGCGGGCAAAGGCCGCAGGGGTCAGGTCGTCACGGGCACACTCGCCGAGGCCACCGTCGCCGGCGACACCGTCACATGGAAGGTCACCGCAGACGACGGCACGACCAAAGAGCTGCCCATGGCCACCAACGTCGTCGTCACTTACGGCGAGAAGAACGGCCAGAACCGCGTGATGCAGATCCGCGTCGCCGGCAAGAAAACCCCTGAGGCCAAGGGCAAACGCCTCGTCGCCCAGGGCACCCTCAAGAGCGTGACCGTCGCCGGCAACAAGGCCACCGTCACTGTGACCGTTGACGGCGCCGACAAGGACTTCCTGCTGGCCGCCAAGGTCAAGATCGCCTGCCGCGAGAAGGCCGGCGTGACCCAGGCCATGAGCATCGGCTCTGCCGGCGGCAGGAAGGGCAAGGGCAAGAAGAAGGGCGGCGACGCTCCCGCCAACCTGTAGCCCCCATTGACTCGTCCGACGCACACCCAGCAGCTTGGGCGCGCCCTCCGCGTGCGGCCCAGGCTGCTTCCATGTCCAACGGCTGCGCCATCAAGCGCGGCGACATCGGCGTGGACGAGCAAGGAGGCAAACCCGAAGATCCGGGGCCAGACTCCATACAGCATGGCCCGCTTGACAAGCTGGCCGCCGGACCGTATACAGGGAACACCATCCACCACGACCGACTGGCCGAAGGGAGCGCTCTCGTGGACACACTGCTCTCGCAGACCAACGGCGACGTGCTCGTCGTCTACTTCACCGACACCAACCTGACGGCGGCGCCGCGCATCGACGCCGTCGGCGAGGCGCTCACCGAAGCCATGAACCGCGCCGCACACGGCAAGCTCCTGCTCAACTTCCAGGCCGTCCGCGCCATGGCCTCCAAGATGTTCGGCAAGCTCGTCAAGCTCCACAAGGACTGCGCCGCCGCGAAGATCGACCTCAAGCTCTGCCAGATCGCCGACCCGATCATGGAGGGCTTCCGCGTCACACAGCTCCACAAGGTCTTCGACATCCACCCCGACGAGTCCTCCGCCCTCAAGGCATTCAGCAAGCGAAGCTGGTTCGCCCGCCGCTGAGCCTGCCGACGCTCATCCACTGCATGCTGCTTGCGAGGGGATGGTGGCTACTGCGCGTCGCCCGCGCGCCCGAGCCGCGCGCCAGCCCAGTTGGCCATGTCGCAGTAGTAGTGGTCGCCGGCAATGGTGACGACGAGACGAAGGCGGCGCACGCCGGTGAGAGGGAGATCGACGCTCTTGACGCCGCGCAGGCCGTGCATGACGCCGCTGTCGTAGAGCTTCTTCCCGTCAGCCCACACCTGGAAGACGACGGTGCCCTTTGCCTCGGCTCCGCAAACGAAGGCGTGGAAGCGCGCGTACCTGCCGTCGAGGCGATAGACGATCTCCGACGGGGCGTGGGTGCCGATGCCCTTGCGGAAGCGGCGGCGGCCGGCGCGGAGGCGGTTGTCCGCCGCGTCGCGGTCGAGGCGCGGGATCTTGTCGCCGTTGCGCGTCCAGCCCGCGGTCGCAGTCTCCCATTTCAGGTCGCTGAGCCAGACCCAGCCTTCGGGCAGCGCCTCCTCGGTCCTGGGACGCGGCGGCGGGGGCGGCGGCAGCTCGACCGCCTGGCTCTCGGCGGGGGTGCCGCGGATGCTGAGCAGGTCGGCGCGGGGGTGCTTCGCGAGGTGGCCGCGCAGGGAGGTCAGCGCGGCCAGGAGCGCCTTGTAGTCGGGGTCATCGGCCGTCGCGAACACGGCTTCGTCGCAGCGTCCCCAGCCGCCGGCCTCCCGCGAGAGCGGCGCGACGAGGGCGCGGCTGAGGCGGACGTCGCGGCGGTTGAGGCTCAGCCACCAGCTCTCGTGCCGGCCGTCGTTCCGCCCGTGGCAGCGGGCGCAGCGGCGGCCGTGGACGGCGCCCATCGTCTTGCGGATGGCGTCGGGGAAGAGGTGGCGCTTGGGGTGCTGGTGCTCGTAGCGGTCGTAGTAGACGGCGTTCGCGTCGATCCAGATGGCCAGCCGCTCCCACTCCTCGGCCGTCAACTCGACGCCGTGGTGGCCCTGCGCCAGGAGAGTCGTCAGCCGCGAGACCTTCGAGCCGTACGTGTAGGGCGGCCGCGGATAGACGTCGTCAGGATGGTCCCACCGCATGGCGTTCGCCACGCTGAGATAGGGCAGCAGCTCCTCGTAGGCGACGCAGAACTGCTGGGTGAGGTCGTCGGTGAGGATGACGCCGTTGGCCTCGCGGTCGTGGGCGTGGCAGCGGACGCACTTGGCGTTGATGACGGGCTGCACGTCCCTGAGATAGGACAGGATCTTCGTGCCCCACGGGGGCGGCTCGGGGCGGCTGGGTGCGCGGCTGGCGGCGAGCGGGAGCCGATTGGGGGGCGAGGTGGTGCGCGGCTCGTGGCAGCCGACGCAGGTGCGCCGCTCGCCCGGCGCGAGGCACACGACGCTGCGCATCCGCTGGATCTCGCGGCGGTCCCCGTCGAGCGCCTCGAAGTAGACGTTGCGGTTGGCGGGGACGAGGAAGTGGGCCGAGCCGTCGGCCTCGGCGGGCACGGTGCCCAGCACGCGCTTGACCGTGTAGATCGGCGTGCCCGACGTCACGATCACGCCGCCCTCGGGCACCCCCTTCCGCGGCACGTCCTCGATGATCCGCAGGAACCTCACCGTCCCGCGCTTCACGCCCGGCAGCCCCACGTGGCAGTCGAGGACGAGCAGGGTCGCCTCAGCATCGGTCGCATCGGTCTCGGGCGTCGGGCCGGACCGCTCGAACGGCTTCGGGCGCCGGACGATGGGCACGGGCTCGAAGCAGGAGGTCTCGGGGTCGCGGTAGACCAGTGCCAGGTTCCCGTGGCGGTCGCCCACGTAGATCGCCCAGCTTCGCTCGAGCCAGGGCAGGACCGTAGGGGTGAAGGCGCACAGGTAGGTCGTCTCGCTCAGCGGCACGGGGTCGGAGAACCAGCCGTGCTGGCTGTCCATCGCCTTCTCGCCCGTGATGGGGACGCCTGGGGTGAGGATCGTGTAGGGCTCCGGGCCGTCGAGGCCGCGGCGGGTGTCGATGAGGGCGATGGGGCCGTGGGTCTGGCCGTGGTGGGCGGTGAAGAGCCCCACGATCTTGTGGCTGCCAGGGACGGGCCGCGGGAACATCACGACGTTCGGCCGAATCGTCGCGTTGCCGTAGTAGACCTCGACCATCGTGCCGTCGGGGTTCATCGTGAAGGGCTTGTGAGGGGTCGTGACGGACCGTTCGTTGTACTCCCAGCGGGTGTAGAGGATCCGGCCGTCGGGCAGGATGCAGGGGGTGAGGTCGTTGAAGACGTTGAAGCTGAGCTGGCGGGGATTCGAGCCGTCGGCGCCCATCACGTGGAGGACGGGCGCGTGGATGTTGCTGCCGCACATGACGATGTGGTCGGCGCGGTCGGAGGTGAAGGCGATATGGCCGTCGGGCAGGTAGACCGGCTCGGCGTCGTTCTTCGGATGCTCCGTGAGCTGGCGCAGGCCCGATCCGTCCACCCGCGCCTCGTAGATGTCGTACTGCTTCGGCCCGGGGAGCTTCGGCCCGCGGTCGGAGCCGTTGCCGAAGGCGAAGAGGAAGCGGTCGGCGTCCCAGTGGAGACACAGGTCGCGGTAGATGCCGGTGCCGAGCGAATCGACGACGGGCGTCACCTGGCCCTCGGGCCGCACGGGCGACAGGCGGCAGATGGCGCCCCCGGGCGGGTTGACGCAGTGGTGGGCGTCCATGAACGGCTGCTCGGACGTATAGGGCTTCCGCTTCACGAAGAGCATGGAGTCGAAGTGAATCCGCCGCAGGAGCAGCTCGTCGCGCAGGGCGCAGGCCGCCTCGAAGCGCTCCCGCCAGTCCCCTCCCCCGTCGCGCAGCGCCGCGAGCCGCCGCGATGCCTCGGCATCGGGCGCATCCGCCAGAATCTGCTCGATGCTTTGGAGCACCACCGAGAGGCCCTCGACGTGGGTGAGCAGCGGCAGCCAGAATCGCTGTCCACCGCTCTCGACGCTCACGACGAGCAGGCCGCCGCCCTCGTCGCTCAGCTCGACAGGGATCCGCACCGTCTCCGAGGCACCCGCCGGCAGCGTCAGGCGCCGCTCCGCACAGGCCCGCTGCCCCTTCGGAGAGCGGAACGTGCACCGCAGGGCGAGCTCCAGCGGCCTGTCGGCGACGCTGCGCACGATGAGGGCCACCTCGCCGCGCCCCCGCCGCAGATCGAGCGGCGTCTCCACGCCAAGGACGAAGGGCGCTGGCATGGGCCGGAACGCCGTCAGGCCGTCGAAGCGGCGATGGTAGCGGTGGTACCAGCGGCTCCTGCCTCCGCCGCCCGGGTGCTTGTAGCCGAGCACGGCCTCGCCCGGCTTCACCGCCGCCGGCTTGCCCTGCCCGCCGCGCTCGACGAGTATCGTCCCGTCGGCCAGCCGCACGCGCACTTGCCGCTTCGCATCTTCGGGCGGCAGCAGCATCAGGGGGATGGGGTTGGGCCATTCGACGGCCTCGCCGTTCGTCGGCACAGGCAGGACGGGGGTCCGCTCCTTCTCCGGCGTCGCCTTCTCCCACGCGGCGAGGGTGGCCTCCCAGTCGCGGATGGCGGCGAGGCTCTCGCGGAAGTACCAGTCGGCGCGCACGATCTGCGGCACGCGCACCGCGGCGGGCGGCGATGCGCCGAGTGCGAGGAGCACGCTCGGAATCAGAGCAAGCAGAGGAGTGCGCGGTCCCATCGCGGCCTCCTCATCCATCGTCATCGCGCCAGAGCTTGCGCTGCTCGGCGAGGGTCCACTCGAGCTTTCCCTCGGCCGGCGGGCGCTCGAGCAGGCTGAAGCCGTAGCCCAGGACAAGGGCAATGACCAGGCCAAGGGTACCGGGCCACTGGAAGTTGAGCTTGGTGAAGAACGTGTAGTACCACATCACTACGAGCGAGATGCCGGCGCCGAGACATACGCCCAGCGGCCGGGCGCGGCGGGTGAGCATGCCGAGCAGGAAGATGGCGAACATGGGTCCGCAGAAGCTGTTGACCACCTTGCTCGTGATCTGAATGATGTCCTCGGCGATGCCACCAACGAAGCAGGCGGCAAGCGTTGCGAGCGCGCCGAAGGCGAGCGTGAGGATGCGGGCCAGCCTCAGATCCCCCCGCGCGGCCCGCCCACTCTCCGCCGCATCGGGCACGCTCACCTGCCCATGCTTCAGCCGCCGCCAGAAATCGACCGTGAACGCCGTCGTGCACGAGTTGATCCCCGAATCGACGCTCGACATCGTCGCCGCGTACAGCGCCGCGATCAGCAGCCCCGCCACACCCGGCGGCAGCGCCGTGGCGATGAAGTAGGGGTACTTCCAGTCGGACTTGAAGGCCACCCCCTGGACCGTCTCCGGGTGGGGGAAGCGAAGGAAGTAGGCGAAGAGGGCCATGCCGAGGAACGCCAGGCACACGTGCAGCGAGATGTTGGCGCCGGCATTGAGCCAGAACGACCGCCGCGCGTCGCGGAGGCTCTTCGCCGAGAAGTAGCGCTGCACCACCACCTGGTCCACCGTGTAAAAAGCCACGTGGCCGACGAAGGCCGCGACGAGTGTGCCAAGCAGGGTCATCCGCTTCCCGCCGTCGAAGAAGTAGAGCCGCAGCTTCGCCAGCAGCCCCGCCGCCTGCTCCATCTCGGGGATGCGGGCCACGAACCCCAGCTTCCCCGCCTCGTGCATTCTCCCGAAGATCTCCCCGAGGCCCCCGGGCACCTTGAAGACGATGAACGCCGCCGCCAGCAGCATCCCGCCGAAGAGCACGACGAACTGGATGACGTCCGTCCAGATCACCGCCTTCATCCCGCCGAGCACCGTATAGAGCGTGGCGAAGGCCCCCAGGACGACGATCGTGGGCACCAGAGGCACCCGCCCCTGGGTGGCCGCCCACAGCGCCAGCGACGACGCGTAGACCGCCAGCGACATCCACGCCACCCGCCACAGGATGAACAGCCCGCTCGCCAGGCACCGCACCCGAACGTCGAACCGACGCTCCAGGTACTCGTACGCACTGTAGAGCTTCATCCGGCTGTAGAACGGCATGAACACCCGGTTCACCACCGGGATGCACGCGAAGACCATAATCGAGCCCACGGTGAAGACAAGCCCGAACCGCTGCACCAGCGACGGGATCGCCATGTAGCTGATGGCGCTGAACAGCGTGGCGACGACCGAGAGCCCCACCGGCAGCCACGACATCGACCGTCCGGCCAGGAAGAAGTCCTTCGTGCTCTTCTGCCCGCGATAGAAGGACGCCCCAATCGCCACCATCCCCGCGAGGTAGGCGACCAGCACCACCCAGTCCAGCACCTGAAGCCCAGCCATGGACATCCCCCGACAGGCCTGCCGTGTTCTGCGGCAACTACTCTATCCCGCCGGCGGCCATGCGTCAACGCCCCGGCGGCCATGGCCCGGGGCGCCGGCACAAGGAACCAGCCGAGCGCGCTTGACGGCCCGCACCGTCCGCGCGACGATGGGGCATGGAAACTCCGGTACCAGAGGCAGCACCATGCGGGTAGTCAGTTTGGCGGCGCTGGCCTGGCTCGTCTGCGCGGTCGCGGTGGGGGCCGATGCAGGTGAGGAGCCATACTGGCTGGCGCCGATGCGCAAGGTCGCACCCGAGGTCAGCGGCTACGCGCTGCGGAACTGGCTCAACTTCCTCCTGTTCCGGCAGCGCCATTTCCGCGCCCTCGGTGGCCAGTAGGAGGAGAGGCATGAGCGAGGGGCGCTTCGCGGGATGCCTGTTCGGCTCGGCCATCGGCGACGCACTGGGCTTCCCGACCGAGTTCCTGAGTCTCGACGAGATCCGTGCGAGGTACGGGCCCCAGGGCGTCGCTGACTTCGAGTCCTGCGGGGGCCTGCCTCCAGGCAGCTACTCCGATGACACGCAGATGACCCTTGCCGTCGCAAGGGGGCTGCTGGCCGCCCGCCACTGCCTGGACGATGCCGAGCGTGTGATCGAGAGTATCTGCCGCGAGTTCGTCGTCTGGCTCGACACCGAGGCGTTGGCGGTGCCCAGGGCGCCCGGCAACACGTGCCTGCGAGGCTGCCGCGCGCTCAAGCGCGGGGCATCGTGGCGCGATTCCGGCGTTGTCCTGTCGAAGGGCTGCGGCGCCGCGATGCGGAGCGCGCCCATCGGGCTCGTCTACCACGACCAGCCCGAGCTGCTGCGCGAGGTGGCCTATGGGGCGAGCATCTGCACCCACGCGCACAACGCCGGCATCGCGTCGGGCATCGCGACGGCCTACCTGACCGCCCTGGCGCTCCACGGCGAGAGCGATGTCATGATCGGGAGGCTGCTCGACTTCGTCGGCGACTTGAGCGAGGAGTTCAATGCCAAGGTCCGCCAGGTCGAGGAGGTGCTCGCGAGGGACCCTGACGATGCCTTCGCGGTCCTCGGCGAGGGATGGGTCGGCGACGAGGCAGTGGCCGACGCGCTCTACTGCTTCCTCCGCTCGCCGGATGACTACCGGCGAACCGTGCTGACGGGAGCGAACACGCAGGGCGACTCGGATTCCATCGCCTGTATCGCCGGCGCGGTCAGCGGCGCGTACAATGGGATCGCCGGCTTGCCCGCGGCTTGGGTCGCGACGGTCGAGAACCACGAGCTGCTTGCGACGACCGCACGTCATCTGGCCGATGTTGAGGAGAGCCAGTCATGACGCCGAGCAGGATGGTCTGCTGTGTGGGGCTGATGGCACTGGCCGCCGCATGCCGGCCGGCCAGGCCCGTCCGGCCGATTGTGCCGGCCGAGCCGCCGGCCGAGCTGCTGATGGAAAAGGGCTACAAGATCGAGGTGCCGACGCTCCTCGACGCGACGGACGACCCCGACCCGAAGGTCCGGTGGGCGGCGATCAAGGTGCTCTGGGAGATCAGCGCCAAGGACGAGACGGTGCTCGACCTCCTGCTCCGCGCGCTCAAGGACCCGCGCCCCGAGCGCCGTCTGCTGGCCGCGCGGTTCATCCGCGACATGGGCCCGCGGGCGGCGTCGGCACTCCCCGTGATGCGCGCCGAGTTGAAGGGCGCGACGGGCTGGCTGCGGGTCGCCCTCGCCGAGGCCCTCTGGGCTATCGGCCGAGACGCCGACGGCGCGACGAACGCGCTGCTCGGCGAGCTGGCCCAGGGGGACGGCACCGCGGAGACGATAGCGCTCGGCCTCCTTCAGCGCATCGGCCCCGACGCGCTGCCGGCCATCGAGCGCGCGCGGCGAGGCGGCGACCCCGCGCTCCGCAAAGCCGCGGACATCGCGCTCCAGCGGGTCACTGCGGAAAGGCCGTAGGGGGGCTGACGTGCGCCTCTCCAGCCGCCGGATCCTGGCCTCTGCACTCGCCGCTGCGCCTGCTCTTGGA
>CAZDNN010000079.1:3722-16306 GCA_964506385.1 uncultured Planctomycetota bacterium | reverse complement strand
TCCGAGTCACGCGTCACGCGTCACGCGTCACGCATCACGCATCTTCTTCCGACCGATGGTCTTTGTGACGATGGCCTTGAACTGGCCGACGCTCAGCAGGCCCTTCTGCCGCAGCGCCTCCTCTTTGACCGCCAGGAGGATGGCCATGAGCTGGCCGTCGTCGGCGTCGCCCCCGCGGCCGATGACCTCCAGGTAGTGGCGGACCGTGTCGAGCCCGCTCTTCTTGCCGATGAGCACTTTCGGCTCGGGCTGGCCCACGAGGTCCCAGCGGTAGGGGAAGAGCTCGAGGACGTGCTCGTAGCCGCAGTTCTTGAGCCAGCTCACGATGATGCCGCTCTCGACCTCGAACACCCGGTCGCCCACCACCGCGGCGTTGCTCGGGAGCGTGACGCCGGAGATCTTCTGGACGAGCTTCGAGAGGGCGTAGAGCCTGTCGTAGCGGATATGGGTCTTCGCCCCGTACATCGTCCTGAGGGCGAGGGCGACCTCTTCGAGGGAGGCATTGCCGCAGCGCTCGCCGATGCCGCTCACGGTCACGTGTGCCACCTCGCAGCCGGCGGCCAGCGCGAGCAGGGTGTTGGCCGTGCCGCAACCGAAGTCATCGTGGAAATGGGTCTCGAGCGGCACGTCGATCCGTTCCTTGACCTTGCGGACCAGGAAGCTCATGGCGCTCGGCGACACCCCGCCGAAGGTGTCCACCAGGGCGAGCGCGTCCATGTGCCCTTCGGTGGCGATGCGGACGATGGTGTTGAGGAACCAGTCGATGCCCGCGCGGCTCGCGTCGATGGGGAAGAAGACCGTGTAGAGGCCGTTGTCGTGGGCGAAGGAAGTCGCCTCGATGGCGAGATCGAGTGCCCGCTCGAGGGGCCACTGATAGGCGTGCTTGATGATGTGCTCGGAGCAGGGGATTTCGACGACGATGCCGTCCACCCCCGTGTCGAGCGCCCGCTTGACGTCGGGCACCATGCAACGGGCGAAGGAGAAGATCTTCGGGCCGAGCTTCGCCTTGACGATAGCCCGGATGGCCGCGGCGTCCTGCTTCGAGACGACGGGCATGCCCGCCTCGATGCGATCGACCCCAGCCTCGGCCAGTGCCTCGGCGATGCGGATCTTATCCCGCTTGCGGAAGCACAGCCCGCTCTGCTGCTCCCCGTCGCGCAGCGTGATGTCGTGGAACCGCACGCGCCTCGGCAGGTCGAACTCCGCGGTCACCTCCTCGGCGAAGTTCCACGGGCTGACGAAGTGTTGCTTCCCCTTCCACGGCCGCTTGGCCACTAGTTTGCTCCTGGTCGGCTCTAATGGGCATAAAGCTCGACGACCACGAGGGTCGTCACCGCAGTTGATTCTAGACGCCCAGGCCGCGCGTGTCAAAACCGAGAGCGGGGCGCCCAGGGACGGAGCTGCGGCGTGGGGGCAAACCGAAGGGGCCGGGTACCATGCTGTTTAGCGCTAAACAGTCCGAGATCGTAAGCCTCCAACAACGACCCACCGCACCTCTGCCGTGAGGGTGTCCTCCGCCTTGATATCCGCTGCGAGCGAGGCTCGTGTTCCATGCTGTTTAGCGCTAAACAGTATAGGCCCCGCCCACCCCAAGGCGACGGACTGCGCCTCTCTGGTGCGCCTCTCCCCCTGTTGATGTGCGCTGCGAGGGAGGCTCGTGTTCCATGCTGTTTAGCGCTAAACAGTATAGGCCCCCCCACCCCAAAGCGACGCACTGCGCCTCTCTGGTGCGCCTCACCGTCTGCTGATGTTCGCTGCGAACGACGGCGCCCTTCCATGTTGTTTAGCGCTAAACAACGCACCAGCCCACCAGTCGCCAGCTCACCCCTTGCGCGCCTTGCGCCACTGCGCCGCGTCCGTCCGCACCTCCTCGATGTCGCCCATCGTCGCCTGCACGGCGGCCAGTACCTCGTCGTGCAGGGCATGGGATGGCGCGGCCAGACTGTACGATACAGCCTTGGCTGCCGGGCGCCACTCGACCACGCCGCGAGCGTCCAGGTGCCGCAGATGCCGGGACACGCGGTGCTCGGGGCAGCCGATCAGGCGCGCCAGCTCCCACACCGTCGCGGGACGCCTGGACAGCGCCGCGATGATCCGCAGGCGGGTACCGTCGCCGAAGGCTCGCATGAACGTGGCGGCTTCCTGTGCAGTCATCTGGCGATCCTCCACAAAGGTTCCTGGCTGTCGCGGCGGCGGGCGCCACGCGGCGAACAGCGAATCATGCGGACCTGGACCACGCCTCCGCAGAGACCGTCAGGAGCCGCGACACTATCTCCTGGGGACAACCTGCAAACGGGAGGGCCTCGTCTTGCCCCTCTCGGCAATCTCCAACAACTGAGATTTGATTGGTCCGTCGGAGAGCCACGAGGCATGCTTCTCCACGAGATAGCTGGTCTTGGCGTCCACCAACAGTCGGAGCGCCTCATAGGCATATCCCGCAGCGGATGAGCTGCTGTAGAGAGCAAAGACGCGACAGAGGGATGGGACAGCCCTGCCATCGCCCAGCTTGCCCAGCGCCCTGGCAGCCGTCGCCACACGAAACAGCTCGGCCGTGTCCTTGTACTCGGCCTCGAGAACCAGGATCAGAGGGCCAACGGCTCTTGACTCGCTCAGCCAGCCCAAGGCGTCAGCGGCCCATGCCCCATCGTGGGGTCCCGGGGCCCCTTTCTTTCGGAGTTCATTACCCTTCCAGATCTTCTCCACAAGTAGCATTGGCGTGCCTTCGCACTGCTTGGCCAGTGCCCTGCCGAGTTTCGCGAGGTTTTCCGATGTGGCGCGATACACTCCGGTGTGTGCCCACCAGTCGACGACTGCCCGCGTGCGCTCCGGCTGCGTCGATCGCTCCAGGACAATGCCGGCCATGACACGCTCCTGCCATGACTTGCCGTTCTTGGCGATATCTGCCAAGACGGGCCGTATGGCCGCACCTCGTGCAAGCAGGCCGTCGCGAAACCGCCGATAGTCTTGGCCCTCGGCGCCAATTGCCGCGAACAGCTCCGCCTCGATCCGGCCACGGTCTACAGCCGCACCGGCTGTCGCGCCGCAGGCAACCTGCAAGCTGCCTACTGCCACAACCGCCAGAGCTCCAGCCACGCGCGTTGCGGGTCCCATCTCTGTGCTCCTTTCGCAGGCTGTCTCACACCTGGGGCTTGGCAGAAGGCCAGGCCAGGTCTTCATCGTTCGCTCTTCGGTCCTACGCTGGGCACGCGAGCAACGCCATCGACGGAGGTTCACCAGCGGCTCACCGAGGCTGACGCAGGCGCGGAGACTAACGATGGAGCGTCGGCGGCACGAGCAGCCCCTTCGATGGGGCGCAACGACGAGGGCCAGGATAGGACGACCCGAGCCGCAGGTCAAGGAGATTCTGCCCGCCATCGGCCTCTGCCGTCTGCCGCATCGCCGAGCGCCTGTGCACATCGGGCCCCCTCGCACCCGGGCGGCACGCTGCGAGGAGTGAATCATGTTGTCCTGACCGCGAGCCGCATACGGGGAGACGGGTCTGGATGCGTCACGGGTGCCGGTGGTTCTCATGCTGTTTAGCGCTAAACAGTATAGCAACGCCCCCTGCACCTGGACGCCGTCCACCCGCGCCGATCCGCGGCTCGGCGACGCACAGCTATCGCCAAGCGCCTGTGCCCATCTGACCTCATTGCACGCCGCTGCCGCGCCGTCAGCAGCGAATCATGGGAGCCTGACCACGAGCCGCAGACACGGAGACGGGTCTGGATGCCCCGTGGGGGAGCCGGTGGTTGTCATGCTGTTTAGCGCTAAACAGTATGACAAGCCGCACACCCGCCACGTTCACCTGCGCCTGCCATGGCGGCCGGGACTCAGATGTCGGTGCTCTGGCGCCCTTACTTGGGTTCCTGGGGGCCGTACAGGCGTCGTCGGAGCTCGGCTTTCCTCTTCGGGTCCTTGCACTGCTCGATCTCTCGCTTGTACTCCGCCTCGTTCCTGTCGAAGCGCCGCACCGCCGCGGCCGCGCTTTTGCGGAGCTCAGGCTTCTTGGCGTTGGCCGAGAGTTGCGACGCTTGCGGCGACTCTCGCCCATGTGCGCCTGCTTGGCATGGCTGTGCTCCTCTCTGTCGGCGGTCATTCGGCGGGCTGGAGGAGGGCGAAGCCGAGGTCGGGGTCGAGGGGGCGGGCGACTCGGGCGCCGAGGATCTCGTAGAGGACGACCTCGCCGACGACCCACACGTCCACGCCGGGGCGCAGGCAGCCTGTGACGGTCGAGCCCGAGCGGCCGAGGGCTGCGTGGATGTGGAGGTGGGGCTTCCCCTCGGTCCCGGGTGCGAGGACGCCGACGGCGGCGACCTCGTGGGCGCCGTTCACGGGCAGAAGCATGGGCTCGGGCGGCATCGTGTCGGAGTCCCGCGGCCCGACGACGACCTGCCCGCCGCCGATCCCGCCGAGCAGGATGCACTGGCCGACGGCGACCCCCTGCTCCTCGGCGAAGCGCTCGATGCTCTCGGGCACGACGTCGCCGTCCTCGAGGCGAATGATGAACACGCGGCCGAGGCGGCCTTCGGTGGCCTTCATGGGATGCTCCTGGCGTTGTTCAAGCAATGACGTGAGACGAGTGACCAATGACGAATGAATGCCAAATCACAGAATGCCAGATGCCAGATACGCAAAGCAGGAGCGCAGGTCGCGCGTTCCTCCCCGCGGAGGTCCTCCGTCATTCGCTTCTCCGAGCACGACAGCTGCCTCCGCGCGTTCTTGTGCGCGGGGGTCCTGGCCACGCCTCACGCATCACGAATCACGCATCACGAATCACGAATCACGAATCCCTCATTCGTCATTGGTCCCTGGTCATTCCGCCCCCCGCCCGTCACAGGTCGAAGACGGCGATGACGGGGGCATGGTCCGAGGGCTTCGGCCCCTTGCGCTCGTCGCGATCGACCTCGGCGGCGGTGCAGCGCGCGGCGAGCGGCTCGGTGGCGAATACGTGGTCGATGCGGAGGCCGTCGTTGCGGTGGAAGGCCCCCGCGCGATAGTCCCACCACGAGTAGAGGCCGCCGTCGGGATGGTGCTGGCGGAAGACGTCGGTGAAGCCCCAGGAGCGGACCCGCTCGAGCGCCTCGCGGGCCGTCGGATGGCAGAGCACGCTCCCGCCCCATGCGTCGGGGAAGCCGGCTTCGTCGTCGAAGCGCGCCACGTTGAGATCGCCGCAGAAGACGACGGGCTGGGAAGGCGAGAGACGGCGGCCGAGATGCTCGCGCACGCGGGCGAGCCAGTCGAGCTTGTAGGCATACTTGTCGGAGCCGACGGCCGAGCCGTTGGGCACGTAGGCGCTCAGGACGCGGATGCCCTCGATGGTGGCCGCGACGAGGCGCGCCTGGCGGTCTTCGACATCGTCGCCCATGCCGGCCTGGATGTCGGTCGGCTCGGTGCGGCTGAGGATGGCGACGCCGTTGTAGGTCTTCTGGCCGTGGACGGCGGCGTGGTAGCCCGCGTCGCGGACGGCTTCGTGCGGGAAGGCGTCGTCGGTGCACTTGAGCTCCTGGAGGCACACGACGTCGGGCTGCTGCCTCGCGAGCCAGGCGAGGACGCGCTCGAGCCGCGCGCGGACCGAATTCACATTCCAGCTTGCGAGCTTCATAGCAGAACGAGTATAACCGCGCCGTCGCCAGGCGCAAGGAGAGGAACCGATGACGCGAAGCATCCTGATGGCCGCCTTGATGGCCGCCGCCTGTCTTGCCTATGGAGGCCAGCCCGTGATTACCTTCGAGTCGCTGTTGGGCGAGATGATCGACCGCGAGGCGATGGCGCGGCTGCCGGAGCCGGCGTATACGTGCCATCAGTCCAGCAGTTACGACCGCCGGTCGAAAACGCCCGACGACCCCGACGGCTGGTTCGCCAACGAGGACTGGAGCAGCTTCCTGCGCTCGGAGCAGGTCGGCGGCCGGACCGAATGGGTGATGATGGATGCCGAGGGGCCTGGCGCTGTGGTCCGCTTCTGGTCGGGTGGGCCGAAGCCGAAGGGCGTGCTGCGGGTCTACCTCGACGGTGCGCAGGCGCCCGTCATCGAGGGGCCGACCGACGCCATCGTCGGCGGCACCGCGCTGGCCGGGCCGCCGTTCTCCGCCGTCCGCTCCCGCGGGCTGAACCTCTATCTGCCCATCCCCTACGCCACGCGCTGCAAGATCACCTACGACGGGCCGAACTGGCGGCAGACGAAGGCCAACCCCGACCGCATCTGGTTCAACATCAACTACAGGACCTACGCCCCCGGCACCGCGGTCCGGACATTCACCCGCGCCGACCGCGAAGCCGCCGCCGAGCTCATCGCCGGCACAGGAGAGGCCCTCCTCGACCCGTCTGGCCGCGTCGCCCCGGCGAAGACGACCCGGGCGACGGGCACGCTGCGCAGCGGCGAGGCGCTCGACTCCCAGCTCGCCGGCCCAGGTGCCGTGCGCAAGCTGGCGGTGCGCCTCCAGGCCGACGATCTGCGCCGGGCGCTCCGCTCGACGGTGCTCGTCGTCGAGTGCGACGGGGAGCGGACCGTGTGGTGCCCCGCCGGCGACTTCTTCGGCAGCGGCGTCGGGCTCCATCACTTCAAGGGCTGGTGGCGGGTCGTGGGCGAGGACGGCTGGATGACGTGCTTCTGGCCCATGCCCTTCGAGAAGGCGTGCCGGGTCCGACTGGTGAACTACGGTGCCGAGGACGTGAAGGCCGAGCTGAGCGTGGGCCGCGGAGACTGGCGGTGGGACGAGCGGTCGATGCACTTCCACGCGGCCTGGCGCCACGAGCATCCCGTCCCGACGCGGCCCTTCAGCGACTGGAACTACGTGGCGGTGAAGGGCAGGGGGGTCTATGTCGGTGACACCCTGGCCGTGATGAACCCCGTGCCCATCTGGTGGGGCGAGGGCGACGAGAAGATCTGGGTGGACGGCGAGGCGTTCCCATCGCACTTCGGCACGGGCACCGAGGACTACTACGGCTACGCCTACGGGCACCCCGCCTTCTTCGAGGCGCCCTTCCACGCCCAGCCCAATGTCGATGGCCCCCGCAACCAGGGCCACACCACCGTCACGCGGACCCGCGGCCTCGACGCCATTCCCTTCGGCGAATCGCTCCGCGTCGACATGGAGGTCTGGCACTGGCGCGAGGTCGAGATGGCCTACGCCGCCGCCACCTACTGGTACGCCCGACCCGGCTCCACCTGCAACCGCGGGCCGGAGCCCCACGAGGCGACGCGTCCCATCCCCGGGCCGCCGCCGCCGAAGCGCGTCAAGGGCGCCATCGAGGGCGAGGAGCTCAAGATCATCGGGAAGACCGGCGGCGTCACCGAGGTCCAGCGGATCCCCAACCACAACTGGAGCGGGGACGCCCAGCTCTGGTGGCGCGACGCCAAGCCCGGCGACACGCTCACCCTCGCCCTCCCCGTCGAGAAGCCAGGCACCTATCGTGTGGTCGTCCGCCTCACCAAGTCGTACGACTACGCCATCATCCAGTTCCGCCTCGACGGCGAGAAGCTCGGCGACCCGCTCGACCTCTACAGCCCCAAGCCCGTCTCCGCCGACCCCATCGCGCTCGGCACCCGACAGCTCGCCGCGGGCGAGCACAGGCTGACCCTGGAGATCGCCGGCACGAACCCCAAGTCGAAGCCCCGCCACATGGCCGGCCTCGACTACGTGACAGTCGAGCCGTCCGACTAGGCCGGGATTCCACAGTGGTCCGTGCCCTGGGCCACGAGGCCCGCCCTTGACAGGGCAAGAGGCCCCATCTATGCTGGGCGCATGCATCCAGGGGAATGGGTTCCAGGCCAAAGGAGCGTGCGATGAGGGCGATCGTGGGCGCGGCGATGATCGTGGCAGTGGCTGTGGCGGCGATGGCCGAGCCGCCCAAGGGCGAGGGCTGGGAGCCGCTGTTCAACGGCAAGGACTTCGCGGGCTGGAAGCTCCCCGAGAAGGCCAAAGGCCACTGGACCGTGAAGGACGGCGTGATGGACTACGACGCCAAGGCCGGCACCACCCTGTGGACCGAGGCGAGCTTCGGCGACTTCGTCCTCCACATCGAGTGGCGGATGAAGACGGCGAAGGAGCTCTACGGCAGCGAGGTGGACGAGAACGGCAAGCCCTACCGCTTCGCGCCCGACAGCGGCATCTTCCTGCGGGGCACGGCCAAGGCGCAGACGAACATCTGGCCGAACCCGATGGGCTCGGGCGAGGTCTGGGGCTATCGCACGGACAAGAAGATGCCCCAGGAGATCCGCGATGCCTGCGTGCCGAAGGTCCGTGCCGACAAGCCGCTCGGCGAGTGGAACGTCCAGGAGATCACGATGAAGGGCGAGCACCTCACGGTCGTGCTCAACGGCCACGAGGTCATCGACACCGACCTCCCCGGCATCAAGCCCCAGGGTCCCATCGGCCTCCAGCACCACGGCGGCTTCGACGCCAAGACGGGCCGCTGGAAGCCCGCCTCCTCCTGCATCCAGTTCCGCAACGTCTACATCAAGAAGCTGAAGTAGGGGGCGGGGAACACATGAACGGGCGCCGCCTCTTGCGAAGCCTCAGGCTGCGGAATGTCCTGTCCTATGGGCCTGAGGCCGTCGAGATCGACCTTCAGCCACTGAATGTCGTGATCGGCCCGAACGCCTCTGGGAAGTCCAACCTGCTGGAGGCCATGGCTCTCGTCAGCGCCGCGCCACGGGACCTCACGGTGCCGATTCGCGAGGGAGGTGGCGTGGCCGAGTGGATCTGGAAAGGTGGCGAGGCGGGCGCGGTCGCGGAGGTGGCGTTGGGCGTCGAGTCTCCGCCTGGCAGCGTGCCCCTTCGGCACCGCATCCGGTTCGCCAATACCGGCGATCGTTTCGAGGTCGTTCGCGAGGCCATCGAGAGCGAGCCGGTGACAGGTGACGAGGAGAAGCCGCCCTGGTTCTACCGCTACCTGCAAGGCCATGGTTCTCTCCAGGCTCGAGTCGACAGGAGAGCACCCTTTGGGGCTGGGCTGGGTCGCGAGATGCGGATGATGACGCAGAACAAGCCCAAGCCCAATCAATCGATCCTGTCACAACTCCGGGATCCCAGCCAGTACCCCGAGCTGACGTACCTTGCCGAGCAGCTCGAAGGCGTGAAGTTCTACCGTGACTGGCACCTCGGGAGGCGTAGCAAGACGCGTCAGTCGCAGCCTGCTGACCTGCCCGACGACTTCCTCCTGGAAGACGCGAGCAACCTGGGCCTGGTGCTGAACGATCTTGAGCACCAGCCGGCCGCCAGAGGGGCGATCGCTGAGAGGCTTCGCGTGTTCTGGGAGGATGTGGAAGCGGTCACCACGAAGGTCTACGGGGGGAGAGTGCAGATCGTCGTGCACGAGAGGGGCGGGAGACAGACTCCCTGCACTCGGCTCTCAGACGGCACGCTGCGCTATCTATGCCTCCTGGCGATCCTGTGCCACCCCGAGCCGCCGCCGCTCATCTGCCTCGAGGAGCCGGAGCTGGGGATGCACCCGGACATTCTGCCGACGATCGCGGAGCTCCTGGTGGAGGCGTCGCAGCGGACGCAGCTCATCGTGACGACGCACTCAGACATCCTGGTCTCGGCCCTGTCGGAGACGCCGGAGGCGGTGATCGTGTGTGAGCGCGACGAGGGGGGGAGCCGACTGGAGCGGCTCGATCCGGAGCGGCTGAGGAAGTGGCTCGAGGAGTACTCGCTCGGGGACCTGTGGCTCAGAGGCCAGATTGGGGGCACGCGGTGGTGAGGGAAGTCTGCATCTTCGTCGAAGGGGGAGGGCGCCGGAAGGATGGGCAGACGGCGCTCCGGCGCGGTCTGGGGACCTTTCTGGCCGAGCTCCATCAGGCGGCTCGTCACCGCAGGGCCCGCTGGCGCATCATCCCGTGCGGGGGAGGCGTGGCTGGTGGCGGATCGAGAGGCACTGGCGCGCTTCTATGGCCAGGGGTTCCGGGCCACCGCGCTGCCGGCGAGGGAGGATGTCGAGGGCATCCCGAAGGCTGACCTGGAGGCGGCGTTGGCGAACGCCACGCGAGATACGCAGAAGGGCTCGTACCACAAGATCCGGCACGGAGCGCGGATTCTGGAGCTGGTGGACCCGCAGACGGTGCGCGCCAGGGCGCCCCACTGCGACCGCCTGTTCACGATCGTGCTGGGGAAGCTCGCCTGACGGGGACATTCCGTCCCGTGGGCCACGAACGAGGCGTCCCGGCGGGTGGCCGGGACGCCTTCGTGCGTGTGGCCTTGCTGTCGGTCAGGGTCGGCGTCGGCGTCGGATGAGGGCGAGGGCGCCGAGGCCGAGGAGGGCCAGGGTGGCGGGCTCGGGGATGTTGTTGGCCGGCGCGCCGTCGGAGAGCAGGATGACTTGGTCGTGCTCGAGCGCGGTGTCCCAGACGGCGATCTCGTCGAGCAGGCCGACGTACTCGGCGTTGCCGTTGCGCCCGCCGATGTAAAGGGGGCGGGTGTTCGAGAAGCCGTCGCCGTGGTTGTAGGGGCCGCTGGAGGCCATGCCGTCCACGTACTCCGTCCAAGTGCCTTCGTCGAGGATGTAGGCGATGTGGTGCCATTCGCGGTCGAAGGTGTCGCCGCCGACCCCCTCCGCGAGATTCTGGTTGAACTGGCCGCCCGCCCCGGTGGTGTCCACACGGATGTTGGTCTCGCCCGAGCCCGAGTAGCGGTCCACCAGCCAGCCCTGGGTGCCGTTGCCTTCGTTGGCATGCTGGAAGATCCGCACCCAGTTGTTCTGGCCCTCCACGTCGGCTTTCATCCAGAAGGAGAGGGTGAGTTCGTCGCTGATGCCCTCGAGCGACGCGGAGGTCGGCACTACGATATCGTAGTCAGCTCCCGTCTGGGGCGTCTCGAAGGACAGCCCGGGCGCGAGCGGCACGTCCGTGCTGTATGTGACCCCTGAGCTCTCGATGCCGTGGTTGCCGTTGCCGGACAGGTCGGTCGCCGTGCCGTCGTCGAAGGTGTAGTAGGCCACCAGGTCCGCGCGGGTGGGCGAGGCGAGCAGGGCGATCGCCAGGGCCGCGCCGAGCGCCTTGATCGCTGTCGTGGATGTCATGGCGGGTCTCCAGAGGGTGATATGGTCGGAGTTCATGCCGGCGGGAATTAAGGGTAGCAATTGCCGTGCCACGTGGCGGCGTGGTGAGGAATCGAGAGCTGCGCGCCGTAAGTGGCTGCCTGGGCAGAGGTTGCGCAGCCAAGCCGGCGCGTGCCGGCTGTCCGAGGCCCTGCGCTGGTCGGCGCGGTGTCCGGCAGGGCGGACTAGATGTCGGCGGAATCTGACGGCGCGGCCGCCGAGGAGGAGCGGGACGCGCTGCTCGGCCTCGAATGCCAGGGTGCCTTCGACCTCAGTGCGCGATGTCGGATGCGCGCAGTAGAGCACGGCATCGGTCGGCTCCGTTCGCCGCCAGCATAGGGGATCGGTCGCGCAGTGCAACTGCATCACGGCCGATGGCTTGACACGGCGCCCTTGTCTTCCTACCATGTCGGTCAGTCGTGATGCATGCGCGAGCGGAGTCCCTGCCCGTGAGTGCCATGCTGAAGCTCGATGGTGACGACGAGGAGCGCGAGTTGGCCTTCGAGTTGGCCTACATGCTGTCGCTGACGACGGCGGAGCGCTTCGAGATGATGATCCGCCAGTCCGACGAGATCAAGAGGACGCTGATCCGGCTGGGCTATCGCAAGCCGGTTGAGATCATCAAGAGACCGTGCCGACAGAGCGGCGAGGACGGCTGAATGGCGACGGAGTTGAAGGACGAGTTCCCCCTGGCCATCCTGGCGGCGGCCCTCGCGAAGTTCCAGCCGCCGGAGGGCGCCTTCGCGCCCGGTGGCGGGTGGACGCAGCGTTACGGCCTCTACACCATCGGCCAGCGGTCGCTGGCGCGGGTCGGAGCCGTGGTGCTGCGGCGCTCGGCGCCCGACGGCGGGCCGGTCTTGCGGGTGGACTACCGCAAGCAGTTTCCCGGTGTGCACACGGGCGTCGTCGAGGCGGAGATTCGGAGCGGCCGCGGCGGGGAGTGGGCGCCGCGGTCGTGGCGCGTTGTCTACCAGGCGGCGACGCCGCAGGGCAAGGCCCTGGCGGGCACGCGCATCGAGAAGTCGGGCCGCATGGTGGGCGACGCCGTCGAGATCCGCGACGCCACGACCACGAGGCGCATCCCGCGACCCGAAGCCTTCACGCTCAATTGGCTGCTCTTCGACGCCGTGCAGCGGCTGCCGCGGGCGGCCTTCGAGCCGAAGCGGTTCACGCTCCTTGACGACTTCGACGTGGTGAAGGCGAACCACACGCTGTCGTATCGCAAGACCGTCGAGGTCCTGCTCGGCGGGCGGCGGGTGCAGAAGCAGCGCTGGGAGAATCTCGAGAAAGGCCGCATTCGCAGGGCCTCGTGGGGCAGGGAAGGGGACAGGCCGGTGCGGCTCCACGCCTACGACCACCTGGGCGACGGCATCGTGCCGGAGGTCTACTACGTCGATGACGCCGGGCGCCTGCTCTTCGTGGTCGCCGGCATCGAGGCATATGTCTGGGAGGCCGTCCAGTGACCCCTGACCTCCTGCCCCAATCGTCGTCGTCCTCGTCGTCGTCCTCGTCCTCGATCTCCTCTTCTCTTCCTCGTCGCACCTTCCTGG
>CAZDNN010000079.1:0-3622 GCA_964506385.1 uncultured Planctomycetota bacterium | reverse complement strand
TCGTCGTCGTCCTCGTCCTCGATCTCCTCTTCTCTTCCTCGTCGCACCTTCCTGGCCACCGGCGCCGCAGCGGCCGCGGCCCTCGCCGTCGGGCGCGCGCCCGCCGCGGCGAAGGCAAAGCCGCCGAACTTCGTCACGATCCTCTGCGACCAGCTCGGCTTCGACGCCATCGCTGCCCACGGCTGCCCCGACGTGCGGACGCCGAACATCGATCGCCTCGTCGCCCGCGGCGTGTCCTTCCGAGAGTCCCACTCGACCAACCCCGTCTGCTCGCCCGCGCGCAGCAGCCTGATGACCGGCCGCATGCCCTGCGAAACAGGCGTCATCAGCAACACGCGGCCCATCCACGCGAGCATGCCCAACCTCGGCCACTGGCTCCGACAGCACGGCTACCACACCGTCTACTGCGGCAAGTGGCACCTGCCCTGGGGCTACACGCCCGCCATCGACGGCTTCACCGTCCTGCCCGTCGGCCAGGGCCAGGGCGACATCGTCGATCCCCTGGTCTCGCGGAGCTGCGAGGCCTGGATCAAGAGCCGGCCCACCGACAAGCCCTTCGCCATGGTCGCCTCGCTGATGAACCCGCACGACATCTGCTACTGGGCGATCCGCGGCAAGCAGCTCGTGCCCGAGCAGCTCCCCTTCCCGCAGCTCGAGGGCAAGCTGCCCGAGCTGCCGCCGAACCACAAGGCCCGTCCGCCCGCCCCTGCGGGGCTCGACCGCTGCATCTACAAGGGCTTCAGCGACGAGCAGTGGCGCTACTACATCTGGATCTACTACCGTCAGGTCGAGATGGTCGATGCCGAGATCGGCCGCATCATGCAGGCCGTGGACGACTGTGGCCTCGGCGACGACACCATCTTCGTTCTCACCGCCGACCACGGCGAGGGACGAGGCCGCCACAGGCACGTCCAGAAGTGGTACCCCTACGAGGAGGGCGTCAAGGTGCCCATGGTCTGGTCCTGTCCCGCGCGGATCCGCTCGGGCGTCCAGGACCGCGAGCACCTGGTCAGCGGCATCGACGTCATGAGCACGCTGTGCGACCTGGCCGGCATCGAGGCCCCGCCGAGTGCCCGCGGCCGCAGCGTCCGTCCATTGCTCGAGGGCAAGCCGGTCGAGTGGCGCGAGTTCGTCGTCTCAAGCCATCACCTGCATCCGTCGCGCCGACGCTCCTACGGCCATATGGTCCGCACGGCCCGCTACAAGTTCGTCGAGTATGAGGGCGACCCCGTCGTCCAGCTCTTCGACATGCAGGCCGACCCCTGGGAGCTCAGCAACCTCTACCAGGACGCGAAGTACGCCGGCGAGATCAAGACGCACCGCAAGCTGCTGCGCGAGTGGCAGGCGCATCTCAAGCCCGTCGCGCCCACGCCCGAGATGGGCTACGGCCATATCCGCCGGCGCAAGGGGAGGAAGTGATCGTGCTCCGCATGTTCGGTGGTATGCTCGCCGCCCTCCTCGCCGCCGCGGCCCTCGCCGGGCCGAAGGTCGCCAACCCCAGCTTCGAGGCCGACCGCTTCACCAGATGGCCCGGCGGCGCCGGCCAGAACGGCCGCAGGATCACAGGCTGGCAGTTCACCGGCAACGCCGGCGTCAACCCTGTGTGGGAGGGCGAGGGCAAGGCTGCACGGCCCCGCCACGCCTTCAGCGACAACGGCCGGATCCCCCATGGCCGTCAGGTCGCTTTCATCCAGAACATCGGCAGCCTGTCGCAGAAGGTCGCAGGCTTCGAGAAGGGACGCCGTTACTACGTGACCTACTGCGAGAACGCCCGCCACAACAATGCGCCGGGCCGCAACCCCCGCCTCAAGGTGACCCTCGGAGGCCAGCTCATCGTCTCCGAGCACGCCGTCACGCCCGCCGAGCGCATCGACACCCGCACCCTGCCCTACGCGCTGGTCGAGAGCGCGGTCTTCACCGCCCCGAAGAGCGGCGCCTTCGACCTCGTCTTCGAGACCACCTTCGGCGACCGCGTCGCCGTGCTCATCGACCACGTGCGGATCGTGGAGGTCGAGGAGTAGGAGTCTCACGCAGAGGAAGCGGAGAGGAGGGGAAGAGGGAACCACGGAGACACGGAGGGCACGGAGAGAAACACGGAGAAGACGCCGCAAGAGGGTCTCACGCAAAGACGCGAAGTCGCGGAGAAGAGCGGTCAGAGGGCAGAAGTCAGAGGTCAGAAGAGCAGAGCTCAGAGGACAGACGGGCACGTCCGCCGCTCACAACTCACCACACACAACTCACACCGATCTCACACCTTTCCCGTTGCGGCCCCCGCGCGCCGGGCGTAAGATGGCGATGAGGGAGCCGGATGCCGAGAGCCTGAATGTAGGGGCAATGCCATGGACGCGCGGCGGCTTGTTGGCTTGGTCCTCTTGATGCTCGTCGTCGCGTCGGGCGCGGCGCGGGCGGGGGAAGCGGAGAAGGAGCCGATGAGCGGCCGCATCGAGGCCGTCGCCCGCGAGCACAGCTTCACCGTCCGCTTCTACCTGCGAAACCACACGGCCAAAGACGCCGCGGTGCTCTACGGCCACGGCGGCGCGGGTATCACCGAAGTGCCGATGCTCAACCTGCGCTATGGACGCTCGATGAGCGTATGGATCAAGCCCCCCGTCTATCACCACCCTCCACGGCGGACCATGGAGCCCAACACCACGACGGTGCCCGCAAACGGCGAGGCCCTCTATGGGGAGTTCACCATGGGCTGGCCGCCGGGCTTCGGCGAGCGGGTCCGCGAGGGCATGCTCAGCGCCCGCTTCGCCGCCCGTTGCTGCGACGCCCCGCTCCCGCCGCGCGGCAGACCCGCCCACTGGCGCGAGCATCGCATCGAGGCGCCCGAGGTCGCCATCGCCATGCCGCCGGTAGCGCCGCAATGAGAGAGGCCGGAGGCCAGAGGACAGACGACAGAGGTGAGCGGACAGAATCGCCGTCGTTAACGTAAGCGTTCACGCCATCGATCTGGATGCTCGATACTCGATTCTCGTCGGCTCCCCGCTCATCACTCACAGCTCCCAACTCACCACGGCTCATCTCACGCTCCACCGCACGTTCGCGCGGAGAGCGTACATGCTCAGATGCGCCCGGAGGTCCCTGGTGCGCCCTCGATGGAGCTTGAAGAACACCTGCTCCGGGTACGACTCGGCGACGCTGTAGGTCAGCCGATCTCCTCCCGAGCCGCGCCACGCGAAGACCAGCAGCTTCTGCTGCGCGAAGTCCACCTTCTCCCTCAGCTCGGCGAGCGCCTTCTCACTGAACCACTTCGCTGCCTCCTCTGCCGTCTCGATGACCAGCGGCTTCTTCGCGCTCGACGCCTTGAACACCGCCTGCGACGGCCTCGGGCCCTTGAGCCTCTGGATCGGCGGCAGCTTGGGGTCCGGCTCTCCCGCCAGGCCCGCCACGCCCGCGAGCAGGCAGCCCGCCGCAACCACGCAGATCAGACAACGGCGCACGAACATGACTCTCTCCTTACCCGACACGACGGTGGTCTGTCGCCAGCGCGCGACCTCCCTGGCTCAACAGGCGCCCCGGGCGCGGAGCTTCACTCGTCCTCGACGACGAACAGCGTCAGGTAGCCCTCCGTGGCAACCGCGGTCAGCTCGATGCCCTGCGCGATGGTGACGACATG
>CAZDNN010000078.1:0-16398 GCA_964506385.1 uncultured Planctomycetota bacterium | reverse complement strand
CGCCGCCTCGCCCCCACCGACGCCCCGCGAGCGCAGGCCGAAGAGGATGTTGTCCACCACCCGCTTGGTCGGGAACAGCACGTAGTCCTGGGGGACGTAGCCGATGAGGCGGTCGCGCGGCTCGTGGTGGGTCACGTCGGTGCCGTCGATGAGCACCCGCCCAGCCGTGGGCGCGCGGAGGCCGCAGATGGTCTCGACGAGGACGGACTTGCCGGAGCCCGGCGGGCCGAGGAGCACGCCGTAGGAGCCGTGCGGCGCCGTGAGGCTCACGCCCTTGAGGCGGAAGCTGCCGGCCGTCGTCTCAAGGCCCTGCACTTCGAGCACGGTGTCACACCCTCGTCATGCGCGCCACCTCGTCGTCCCTGCCGCCGGCGAGCTTCACGACGAGCAGGACCATCGCAGCCATGGCGATCATCATAAGCGAGACGGCCAGCGCGGCCTCGAGCCGTCCTACGCTCATCTCCAGGTACATGCGGGTCGGCATCACCTCGGTGTAGCCCGACGTCGAGCCGACAAACGCGATGATCGGCCCGTAGAGCGCCAGCGCGCGCGCCCAAACCATCACGAACGACGCGACCACGCTGCTGCGCACCGTCGGCAGCGTGACGGTGAAGAACGCCCTGGCGCGGGTGCACCCCAGCGTCTGCGCCACGGCGGGCAGCCGAGGGTCGAAGCCGTCGAAAGCCCCCTTCATCATCCGCGTGCCATAGGCCGCCGCGATCAGCACCTGCACCAGCACGATCCCCGCCGGCTCGTGCACGAACTTCAGCCCCACGGCACGCAACGTCGGGCCCACGAAAGTCCGCTGGAACAGCACGAGCAGGCTGATCCCGAAAAGCAGCGGCGGCAGGACGATCGGGATGTCCACCAGCGCGTCGAGCAATTGCCGCCCGCGGAAGCGGTGGCGACTCAGCAGATAGCCGGCCGGCACCGAGATGCCCAATGCGATGACGGCCGCGACGCTCGACGTCCAGACGCTGAGCCAGATGGAATGGAGGACGTTCCTGTCGCGGATAGACTCCCAGAACTGCACCCGCCCCGCTGGCGTCCCGCCCACCAGCAGCAGGTTCGCCACGATGATCCCTGCGATGAAGAAGATGTACACACCGAGGGTCACGCGGAAGGTGACGTCGAACGCGGCGACGGAGAGGCGGCGGGATGGCTTGTGCGCGGACATGGTCGATCAGGATTCCTACACGATGCTGGATTCCCGGCAAGAGGCGTCCAGCGCCGAGCGATCATAGCACAGATGGTGAACCTGCGCCTGCGCTCGCGGAGATCGGCCCGAAGACCGGCACGCACCCCGGACGGACTTCTCCGACGGGCTGCTAGGGCCTGTCGGGCAGCATGTAGTAGTGCTTCTCCAAGATGGCGCGGCCGGCGTCCGAGAGGCACAGCCTGGCGAACTGCGCGGCCAGCAGAGGCTCTTTGCTCAGGTTCAGGCGGACCACCGTGACCTTCACGTGCTCCATGCTGAATGTCCTGCCGCTGGTGGGCGAGGTCACGGCATCGACCTTGTACTTGTCCTCGATGGGCACGATGTCGATCTCCGGCATCGCCTTCGTGGGTGCGTCCCACAGCGTCGCGACGTCGATGGCACTCAGCTTGAGTTGGTTGACGAGCGTGTGGGTGCGCTCCTCGAAGAACTTCCGCTTCTCCATCGCCTTGGCCATCCCACACTTGCGGAAAATGGTCCAGATGATCTTCCCCCGAGTGCTGTACTCGCGGTGGGACAACCCGATCGTGAGATCGTCCCGCAGCAGGTCCTTCAGCCCCTTCACGCCCTTCGGATTGCCCTTCTCGACGGCCAGGACCGGGTGCAGGTAGGCGATCGTGTGCCACCGCTCCGAAAGCTCCCTGTCGTCACACATGTAGGCGAAAGGGTCGTGGCAGATGTAGACATCACCCTCCTTCGACTCCTGGATCTGGAGCAAGACTTCGCCCGAGCCGCCGTAGTCGCAGAGCACCTCGCAGCCGGTCTGCTTCTGGAACAACTCGGCGAGGTCCTCGATGGGCGGGCGCATGGACGCGCCGCATGCGACCCGCAGCTTCCTGCCTGGCACCTGGTAGTGGTTGTCGCGGAAGTGCTGGGCGCCCGCCTCGCTCGCGGCAAACTCGGCGAACTGCCGTGCGAGGGCCTTATTCTCCGACTGCTTGAGCACGCCCATCGCCAGGGCGACGGCGTGGAAGTTGCCGTCCTCGATGGGCACGATGTCGATGTCCTCGGGGTACTGCTTGGCCACGGCGTCCCAGACGATGGTCGCGTCGAGGGCCTTGAGCTTCACCTGGTTGGCGAGGCGGTTGACGGTGAGTGCCTCGAAGGTGGCCTCAACCTTCTCAGTCAGCCCTGCTGCGGCGAGCAGGCTCTTCGACACGTTCCCGATGGCGCAGGCATCGGGCCGGCCGAGGCCGACGGCGACGTCCTTCCGGGCGAAGTCCTCGAGCAGCCTGATCCCCCTCGGATTGCCCTTCTGCACGGCGATGACGGGTACGAACCAGGCCACGGTCGTATACCTGTCGATCCTGTCTTGCTCAGCGGCCTTGTGGACCCACCAGATGTCGCCTGGCAGGAAGAGGTCGGCCTCGACGCCGCTCTGGAGCATGCCCATGTGTGTCCCGGAGCCTGCGTAGTTGACGCGGACGGTGCAGTGGTGCTCTTCCTCGAATGCCGCCTTGATCGGCTCCATGGCGGGCCGGATGCCGGCTCCGCACAGGATGTGCAACTCGGCCTTGGAGCCGTCAGGCCCCACGGCCCCCTTGTCCTCGCAGCCGCAGAAAGCCGCGAGCGCTGCGGCCACGGCGACCAGTCGAGTCGTCAACCTCCGCATGTGTCTCTCCTTGGGCTTCCTGGTCATGACGCGGGGTCAGAAGCGGCGGTGGCCGCCCAGGGCGAGGGCGAGCACGACGCCGTCGCGGGTCTTGATGTAGCCGACGCGGCCAACCTTGGCGAAGGCGTCACAGGACTGAATGCCGGGCAGCTCCCACGCGGGCCGTCCCGTCCGTGGGTCGAGCGCGACGAGGCGACCGCGCTGGCGCGAATCCACGACGTGGAGCAGCCCGTCGATATACGTCAGCGGGCCGCAGCCCGATGCCGGGTGGGTCCAGAGCCGTCGTCCCGACTCCCCGTCCAGCGCGGCGACGGGTCCGCCGCGGAGGTAGACCACCCCGCCGGCGGCCAGGAGACACCGCGTCTCCGGGGCGTCCCGCCGCCACAGCCGGGCGCGCGCCGCCAGGTCGATGCACAGCAGGTCGCGGCCCGTCGGACGGCGGGTTCGGAACACGTACGCTCGGCGCGCGTCGAGCGCCAGCAGAGGCCTGCCGGCGCCCGCCGTCTCGGCGAAGCGAACCGCCCAGAGCTCCTCGCCCGTCGCGGCCGCGATGCAGTGCAGCACGGTGCCGCTCGTGACGTAGAGGCGATCGCCGCTGGCCACGGCACGCGAGAGGGCGCCCTTGCCCCTGAGGAGGGGGCGACGCCACACGGGCTCGCCAGTCGCCCCGCCGAGCACGTGCACCGTGCGGCCGGCAGACCAGCAGACGCGCCCCTGTGCCACGGGCAGCGGGCGGCTCGGCGCGAGCAGGCGGCTTGCCCGCTCCTGTGCGTACCGCCAGACCGGCTCGCCGCCATCGGCGTCGAGGGCCACGAGCTCCACGGTGTCGCGCCGGGGAGACGCCAGGCAGTAGACGCGGCTGTCATCCGCGGCCAGGTAGCCGAGGCTCTCAGCCGGCGACTCCCAGCGCGGGGCGCCCGTCGTCACGTCCACGGCGGCGACGCGGGAGCCCCCGTCGTCTTCGCGAAGGAGGTACATCGTCTCGCCGTGCACGACGACCCCGTCGGCACCCGACGCCGGGACAGCCTGCGCGTGAGCATAGCGCCACCGCTCCGTGGCATCCACCCGCGGCGCGGCGCTGGCAGACCCCGCGCGACGACCGGCCCAGACGCCCACGGCGACGATCACTGCCGCGGCCAGCGCCGCCAGAGCTGCCGCGACGCGCCGCACGCGGGCGCGGCGGCGCTCCGACGCGATCGCCGCGCCGAGCGTCTCCCGCAGCGTCGCCCCAAACTCGGGGCGCGGAGCCATCGACCCCGAGCCAGCGCGCAGCCCTTCCACCAGCTCGCGGCACCTCCGCTCCGCCGCGCGGCAGTCGGGGCACGCCCAGAGGTGGGCCTCGATCTCCGAGCGGTCCGCCTCGGGGAGATCGCCGAGCACGAACCACTCGAGCGCCGCTCTCACATCCTCACAACGCATGGTCTGTCGCGCTCCTGCCGTCCCATCTTTCAATACGCGCGGGACGCTGCGGTGGGGACACGTTTTCCCTGAGAGGTGCGCTGTGTGTCGTGAGCGACGAGACGAGCTTGTGCTTCCTCCGCGAGGGCGCGGAGCCGGCGCAGTGCCCGCTGCCCGCGCTTCTTCGCCGCTTCCTCGGAGATGCCGAGCGCCGCTGCGACGTCGCGAAACGGCATGTCCTGCACCACCCGCAGCATCAGCACAGTGCGGTCGTCCTCGCCCAGATGGGCGAGCAGCGCGAAGGGGTCGAGCGACGGCGGGGGGCCTGGTTCGCGCCGCGCCTGCTCCGCGCATGCCTCTTGCACGGCCTGTTCGCGTCGGGCGCGGCGCCGGAGCATGTCGATGCAGACGTTGCGGAGGATCGCGTAGAACCACGTGGCAAACGGCCGCGACGGGTCGTACCGCTCCCGCCGGCGCACGAGCCGCAGGAACGTCTCCTGGACGGCGTCCTCGGCTTGCTGCCGCTCGGGCAGGAGCTGGCACGCGACGGCGAGCGCGGGGGAGAGGAACCGCCCGACGAGCTGCTCGAAGGCCGCCTCATCCAGGCGCTCCTGGTACCGACGCATCAGGCTCTCGCTCGTGGGCTGGTGCTCGGCTGCCATGCGCGTCACCGGGTCGGGGGTTCCAGCGGAAGCCTCAACCCACGATCTTACGGAAAGCGGCGTTCCAGGGCAAGCCCGGCAGCGGTGTTGTCAACCAAGGACGAGGCGCCCTACGCGTGCAGGAGAGGCCGTCAGGGCGCCCGGTGGCCGTCGGGCGGCGCGAGGCGGTCGAGCGCGGGGGGATGGTAGGCGATGAGGAACAGCTTATCGCCTGGCTGGAGGATGTAGTCGCGGTGCTTTTGGACGCTCCCGGGAGGCACGTTGTCGAGGCAGTGGGGGTTGATGGTGAGCACGCGGGTGCGGATCTCCTGGGCGTGGTGGTTGTAGACGGGCTGGCCGTCCTCAGTCTTGATCTCCTCGGTCTGGACGCCGACGAGTATGAGGTCCTCACAGGCGTACTCGACGAGGGCGTGCTCGAGCTCGCGGTAGGTGCGGCCGAGGAAGGGCTCTGGGACGTCCACGACGTAGACCTCGTTGGTGTCCTCGGTGGCGGTGAGGAGGCGGAGGTAGAAGTCGGAGAGGCCGTGGGTGATGGCGCTCTGGGCGAGGAGCTTCTCGGTGAGCTCATCGGTGCAGACGACCTCGTCGACATGGGTGTAGCGGAAGTGGATGCGGCTGCGGGAGGAGAGGAGCTCGACGATGGTGTGGACCCTCGGCTCGATGGCCTCGATGGCGAGGGCGATGAGGACGCTCTTGGTGTCGGCGCGGCGTCCCTCGCGGGGGTCGGAGAGGACGATGGCGGTGCTGGCCTGCTTGATGTTCGCGCGGGCGAGAACGCGGTCGGACGTGGGGTCGCCGGGGACGACGAAGACGTTGTGATAGGGGTCGTCGTCGCTCTCTGGCTCAGTCTGCGGCACGTCCTGGGGGCGGTCGGTGACGATGACTATGGCGCGGCGCTCGCCGAGGACGCTGGCGTGGAGCTCGCGGATGATGGCGTCGCCGAGGTCGTTCCAGTTGCAGATGACGTAGTGGTCGCGGAGGATGCCGGTGTCGGGGGGAGCGGATGTCATGCGTCGTCTCCTTGCCTCGGGTGCTCGATCGCGGCGAGGTCGGGTCGCGTCCTGGCGATGACGACGATCCTGTCCCCTTCCTCCAGCTCGTGCTCGCGGCTGACGCGGGCCTCGTCCACACGGCGGCGGCTGAAGAAGCGGGTGCGCATGCCGCCGTCCTGCCCCGCGCCGGAGAGCGTGCGGCGGGGGTTGACGGTCAGCACGGTCATCTCGACGGGGCGGCCGAAGCGGTCGAGAACGGGCTTGCCCGCCCGCGTCTTGGGCGCCCTGCGCTGGATGCCGATGGGGATGACGTCACACAGCGTCGAGTGCTGGAAGGCGCGCTGGACGTCGGCGAAGGCGGCGCCGACGAGCGACGCGGGCACGTCGAGGACGTAGACCTCGTTGGTATCGCGGCTCACGGTGAGCAGGTGAAGGAAGAACTCGGTGAGGTGGTGCTTGTGGGCGGCGTGGGCGATGAGGCGCGACGCCACGTCCCGGATGCACACCAGCTCCCGGACGGCCGTGCGCTCGAAGTGGACGACGCTGGCGCGGTCGAGCACCTCGGCGCACGTGTGGACCCCAGGCGCGACGGCCTCGAGGGCGAGTGCGACGAGGATCGTCTGTGCGTCGGCGGCGCGTGTCGGGCTCTGGCTGCCGCGGGACGGCTCGGGCGCCGCGTCCGTGCCGTCGGCCAGGATGATGACGCTGTGGGCGCGGGTCACGTCGGCGGCCTCGAGGGCCTCGCGCTCCACCGGGTCAGCCGAGACGGCCCAGACGCCGCGGTAGGCGCGGTGGTCCGTGACGCGGATCTCGTGCGCCCGGGGATGCACGATCACGACGGCGCGGCGATTGCGCGGGTCGAACTGCTCGGAGTGGACCTCGCGGACGATCGCGTCGCCCTTCGAGCTCCAGCCGCAGATGACCACGTGGCCTTCCAGCGAGCTGAGGGTGGGCTTGCGCCGGACCCTCGCCGCCAGCCCCACGCTCTCGACCACGGCCGCCAGGATGCTCGTGCCCAGCAGGCCGAGCATCCCGAGGCCCGAGAGCATGACGAGCACCGCCGCCAGCTTCCCCACCGCCGTCTTCGGCTCGAACTCGATGCCGCTGACCAGGAACACCGTGCCCGACCACAAGCTGCTCCAGAAATCGTGGAACCGCTCGCCCGGCTCCGTGTGAGGCCGCTCGAAGAACCACAGCACCAGCGCCGCGAGCAGCCAGAGCGCGACCAGCCCGGAGAAGTAGGCCGCCACGCGCTTGAGCCGGTAGACCTCCACGACCCATTCGAGCCGCGCGCAGAACTCGCGGATGCGTCTCTTCACGCGTCGCGCTCCCAGCCACGTTCACGGCGGAGAGGAACGGCTGATGCCGAGCCACCCCTTCCTGACGGCGAGGCCAATGCTCAGTCTCGCAGGCCCTCGAAGCGGTCGATCGAGTGGATGGTGATCCCGCTGGGGACCTCGCCCATGCTCCAGCGGGGCGTGCCATCGCCCTCGCAGCCTGTGACGCGACAGAAGTAGTACCGCCGATGGCGGTGTTGGGGGTCGTCGAGCAGTTGGCCGCGGGCGCCGCGGTCGGCCTCGACGGCCAGGGCGAGGCGCTGGCCGGCGTGGTCGCTGTAGAGGATGATGGCCCCGTTGTGGCCGAGCACGCGGGCGAGGGTCGCCCCGAGTGCGAGGATGCCCACCGGGTCCGGGCTCCTGCCCTCGGCGAGCACCTGCACGGGGTAGGGGCACGCGACCTGCCCACTCTCAGGCACCAGGCAGGTGTGACTCTGGCAGACGAACTGGGTGGTGAACGACACGATGTGGCAGACGCTGTCGTAGGTGCAGCAGTCGTTCGCCTCGTCCCAGTCGGCGAGGCAGGCGGCGACGCGGCGGACCTCCGGGCTGTCGCCGCCGAGGATGCGCTCGGTGAGCTCGTCGAGCGTGCACGTCGGGCTCGTGGACGCTGCGACCTCGCGGTACCGCGCCATGTTGATCGTCACGGACTCGCTGCGCCGCACGGGCACGGTGCGCCCGCCCCTCGCGCTGGACGGCTGCGCGTAGTTCCAGCGGAACGCCTTGTCCACGAGGTCAGACGGGTCCACAGCACCCGCCTCGTGGGGCTCTGGGGCCACCCTGTGCTTCGGTGGCAGGGGCTTGCACGTCTGGATGAGACAGGCCGCGATGGTCAGACCTGCCATGATGATGAAGGAGATGCGTGCCGGGGCGTACGCGCCGTGGAACAGATAGGCGATGGACAGCCCAGCGCCGATGACCAGGAGCGCGACGTTGAGCGAACGCAGGCCCTTCGCGCACGCCAGGTGGCGGAACACGTCGCGATCGTCGTCAACGAGCGATGGCCAGTAGCGGAACGCCACATGGAGGGTGGTGAAGACGAGGACGACCGCCGCCAGGACGGCGATGAGAAGGTGCGCGAGGAAGCGGGTCCTGTACCACCAGGAGGCGAAGCCGAGCATAAGATCGGTCAGGCTCGCCACAGGGAAGAAGAGCAGGTAGAGGGCGCCCGTGATGACGAAGAGCGCGAAGAGCAGCTTCTCGGGGCGGTTCGGCGCCCGGGAGCGCTCGGTATCATGTGGAGCGTCGGCGGACACGGCGGGCCCTCCTTACGGCTCCTGCTCCGGTCCCGCGGGCGGCTCGGAGGGCATCTCCTCGTAGTCCTGCGTGTGGCGCAGGTCGAAGCCCTCACGGACCTGGAAGACGGCCACCGAGTTGCACCCGCGTATCGGGATGGTTGCTGCGAGGTCGCGCGCCAGGCTGGCGGTGGTCGCAAAGACATCGCGGGTGTCGGGGCAGGCGAGGTATCTGCTGAGGACCCCGCGGTCGTCGTGGGTCGTCTGGACGTAAGGCTCGGAGCCGTTGCGCAGCCACAGGACGACCCTCTCGCGTTCCGCGTCGCTCAGCCCGCGGAACCAGTCGTCGAGGGACGTCAGCCCGGGCGTCTCGCTGGCCAGGGTCAGGCAGCGCTCTCGCGCTTGTGCGTAGAGGGTCTCGGCCAGCCAACTGCTGTCGAGCTCCGCAAGCCGCCGGTCGCGGTATGCAGGGGCAACGGCCTCGCAGTACCATTCGCGGAGGGCCTGACGTGCGCGGTCGAGCAGCTTCCTGGCGAGGATGTCGTGAGGCTGGGGCATGTAGTCGATGATCTTGATGGGGCGGGGCTCGAAGACACGGTGGTCCGCCAACTCCGCCTGGGCGTCCCGCAGTCTGGCGGCATAGACCCGCATCGGCGCAGTCGGCGAGTCGATCAAGTCCGCCTTCACCCATTCGACGGTGACGTGCTCGACGTATCGGGCGATTTCGTCGATGAGCTGCTCCTGGGCGGCCTTGAACTCCTCGCGGAGGTGCGCGAGGCAGCGGCGCAGACACGCGCGCGCCCGCAGATCCGGCAGGACGTGGTACCACAGGACAAGGAACACGGTGGCGAGCCCCATCCCCGCCACCAGTGCCCAGCCCCACCCGCTCGTCGGCGAGCGCAGCAGCCTGAGGGTAAGGGGGAGCGCCAGGTAGCAGAGCAGGAGGACGAAGAGGACGAAGCGCGCCCAGAAGCCTATGGGATAGGGACGCTGGCGGACGGCGGCGCGCAGGTCGTCCACCAGCTCCGCCAGCTCGTCGCGGGTCGTCGAGACGTCCGTGTAGCCCACCGACTCGCCGACCTCCTCCTCGCGGCGACGGTAGACGATTGACTGCACCCAGTGGTAGGCGTAGCTCAAGCCGTCGAGCACGAAGCCGCCGGTGCCTGCGGCGTCGCTGCCCCGCCGGACGGGACGCAGCCAGCCGTAGAGGACGTGGCGCAGGCGGCCCCGCATCCACTGCTTGAGCCCCGCTGTCTCCTCCTCCAGGATGTTGGTGGCCTGCTCGCGACATCGGGCCAGCAGGCCATGCTGGATGAGGCCGTGGACGGAGAGCACCTGGTCGGCCCAGATCTCGCGGTCCCGCATCGACCTGACGAAGTGGTCGTAGGTGAGCAGCTCCTCGACCGTCACGTCGTGGACCATGCTGCTGACCCGCTCGCGTGTCCGCTCCCTGACGTCGGCGAGCTTCGCGTCGAACTCGGTGACGAGCCTGCCGAGCTCGATGCCGAACTCGTCATCGTCAGGCTGCTCGCCCTGGGGGTCGTAGCGGTCGGCCTGGTGGAGAATCAGATCGGGCTGCATCGCGTCGAGGACCTCGCCCCCGAGGTCGCGGGCAGCGCGCTCGGCGACCGGGACGGCGGAGGAGATGAGGCAGCGCGCCCCGATGACACCCACCGGGCCGTCGAGGCAGTGGCGATCCCGCAGCGCGATGGCATCCATGTGGAGCGCAGCGAGACACCACTCGCCGGCCAGCTCCGCGCGGTCGCCCAGCTCGGAGAGCGCCTCCTCGCGGTTGCGGGCGAAGAAGGCGTATGCCTTGCTGAAGAGACGCTTCGCATCGAGATCGCCGTCGCGCGGCGCGTCATTGACGAGGCCGAGATCGCGCACGGCGGCGAAGACTCCGGGCAGACCCTCCCGCTCGGCGCACAGCGAGAAGACGCCGACGGTGTGGAGAGTGGCGTTGTGGGGCATGGCGCCCCGCAGGGCATCTGCGGCGAGGTGGGCCAGCGCGGCGGCATCGGGGTCCTGGAGCTCGGCGAGGACGATGGCCCTTACGGCGTTGCCGACGGTATCGCTGCGCTGCCAGGCCGTGCCTGCGGGGGCTTCAGCCTGGCGGCGGCGGACCTCGGTGGTGTAATCGGTCGGCGACCTGTCGATGTCCCTGAGAATTGGCCGCAGATTGACGCGCAGGGTGTCGAGCCCGGTGGGCCCGATGGGGGCGCGGATGTGCCCCTCTATGTCGGGAGGGCCCTCAGGGCCGACAGGCTGCTCGGCGCGCGGCCGATACGGGAAGATGACGACCGAGTCCTCCGTCTCGTCCGACGGCTGCGGCTCCTGGCCTGTGTGCGGGGGAGGGGATGGGGCTGCCGCCTCGGGGTCCACCTGGACGTAGCCGAACAGGAGCCGTATGGGGTCGGGGTCGTCAGCCCACGAGAGGCGCCGCCGCAGGTGCTCGATGGTGAGCCTGCCGAACTCGCCGATGCCGACGACCAGCGTGGGCAGGATCCTGCGCGCCATAGCGTTCCCTCAGCCGCGTCAGAGCGGGCCTGGGGGGCGCTGTACACCCCCCAGGAAGGCCACCTACTGCTTGAGTCGCTTGAGTTCGGCCTGGAGTTGCTCGAGCTCGAGTTCGAGGATCTCCTCGAGCTTACGCTGTCCTGTGTCGCGGACCTTCGTGTTGAGCCATTCCTCCAGCCCCTCGGTGTAGGCCTTCAGCCTGGCGTGCCATTCAGTAGGGCTGACCAGCTCGAAGAACTCCTCCTCATAGGCCACGATGTCGGCCTGGGCGTCGGGGTCCCTGCCGAACGCCTCGAAGGCGGCGTAACGGCCGTGGCCGAGGAGGCGTGGCCTCGGGACCCTGACCCCCTCGACGTCCGCCCTGGTGAAGTGAGGCTGGATGAAGTAGCGGTCACGCCGTGCGAAGATGGCGTTGCGGGCCCATGCCACCCGCAGTTGGCCTTGCCTCTCGGGGGTGGGCGGGAAGATCTCGCCGATGGCGAGGCCGAGGGCGAAGAGGCGGACGGCCTTGTCGTCCCGCGACCCGACCTCCGCAGGCTCATCCCAGTCTACGCACGCGGGGCCGAAGACGTGGAGCGGGGGCCGTCGCTGGCCTTTGCCGGCGTGTTCTCGCATGGCCATGAGGCCCGCGTCGTAGGCGTTGCGGAGCACCTGCATCCCGATGAGGGCGGAGAGGGGGACGCCGTGGTCGGTCCGCAGCACCGGGATGGCCGAGAGATCGCCTGTGGTGGCGGCGAGGGGCTTGGGTGTGTATCCGGCGCCAATGAGGTTGCTGTAGTTCTTGCCGACGCCGATGGCGCCGAGGGGGGCAGCCCTGTTGAAGGCGGCGCGGTTGTAGAGCCACTGCGGTTGGACCGTGTCGTAGAACTCTCGGATGACGGCCTGGGCTCGAGCCTCGTCCACGTTGCCTTCCTCGTCGGTGACGAAGGCCAGGAGCGCCTCGACGGCGCCGCCTGGGGCGAGCTCGTTGCCCTGGGCATCTCGCCTCGTGGGAACGATGTCGTGGTCTTTGACCGTCTGGGCGGCCTGGGCCTCGAGGAGCTCGACCACGTTGCGCCGCGCGCCGGCCCCGATGGCCACCCCCGAGACAAGCTGCTGAGTCGGAGCCGCATACTCGCAGATGTCGGGGACGGCCTCCGCCAGCCCGGCTGCCGCATCCTTCGCGCTGAGGGTCAGTTTGCTCTCGATCTGGGCGTTCAGCTCTGCGAAGGGGACAAGGAGCTTGACGTGGGTGCGGGTCGCGTACTCGTGGTGGATCCTGTCGAGCTCGGCCAGTGCCGTGCGCGAGACCTTGCGCCGTTCGCTAGCGTGATTGCCGAGGGTGGCAATCGGCTGGATGAGCCGGCTGTCGATCTGGTCGCGGAGGGCCGTCAGGTCTCTGTCGAGGGAGTGGTAGAAGGCTTTGCAGACGGTGAGGATGGCGAGGTCGATCTCGAGGGCCACGCGGTCGGTGAGGACGCGCTCGTACTCCGCCAGCAGGTCGTCGCTCCTCGTGAGGCGTTGGATAAAGCCCCTCAGCTTGCTGAGCCTGTCTACGATGTCCGCGGCGCGGGCGTTCACGTCGCTGAGCTGAGCGCTCGTGGTGGCGATGAGGCGGTCGATGGCGGCCTCATCGTCGTTGTCTTCGCCAGTGATGGCGGTGAGGTAGGCGCAGGCAGCGCCCAGGCCAGCGCCTTTGGCGAACCACTTGTTGATGTTCTTCCTGGCAGCGGCCACCGTCGCCTGCACCACCGCGGTGGCCTTGGCGGCCATTTCGCGCTTGAGCTCGAGGATCTGGCCGCTGACCTGCCCTTCGAACTGCTCGATGGCCTCCGCATAGTGCTTGCTGCTCGTCTGGTTGATGACCCGCTGGAACTCGGGCAGGGGAGCATACTCGTATTGGCCGCCATCGCGCGTGGTGCTCAGGGTCTGGCGCAGCGGCTCCGCTGCGATGCCCTGCTTGTCCATGAATGCCTCAGCCAGTTGCCTGACCTTCACGTCGCCGATGTTGTTGCCTGCGAGCAGGCGGCACTGCTCGGCCAGCAGGACATAGGTCCCGTACCGGAGGATGTCGTCGCGGGGGTAGACGAGTGCGCCGACCCCGAGGCTGCTGTAGCAGCACAGGCGGTCGTGATGCATCGTGGTGAGCAGGCCGGCAGCGCGGAAGACGAAGGCGCCCTTCGTGCCCGTGCCAAGGGGGGAGGCGACCTGGAGGAAGATGCCATCTGCGAGCAGGTACGCCATCTGGTGCGTCTTCGAGATGTTCACCCCGTTTTCCGTGGTGGAACCAATCAGGTAGATCAGGTCATAGGGCTTTGCGTACGGGACGACGAGCTGCTCCTCCTCGTCCTCCGCGTACTCGATGGCCTCACCGCGGATGATCTCCGGACAGCTCGGCATCATGAAATGCTCGAGCTCCTTCAGCGCCGCGTAGGTGTTCCGCTTCAGCGCCGCCCAGTCCACGGGGACCATGAGCTTCTCATAGACGTCGTTCATCACGAAGACGCCGACGATCTGGACGTTTGGCTTGCCGAGCTGCGCGAAGGCGTAGCGCGTGAGAAACGCCATGTCGAGGAAGGTGCCGCTGCCCGTTCCGCCGCACAGCGACGCGATGATGTAGACGATGGGCTCGCTGTTGGCGATCGGGGTCCCCGACACTCTCCCCATGATCCGGGTCGCGGAGTCCGCGATGTGCGCGTAGACGTTGTGGAGGGCGTGGTGGAAGAAGCACAGCCGGCCGTTGGGGCGGACCGCCCGCGCACCGCCGCCCGTGAGCTTCCGCGGAGGCCTGTACTGCGGATCCCACCACTCGCGGAGCAGTTGCTGATTGCTCTCGAGGTACGTGATGCTGTCGTCGAGTTCCATACAGCAGAACTCCGAGGACAGGTCGATGTGCTCGAGGCCGTCCTTCTCCTCTTCGGCGATATCGAACACCAGGAATGAGAAGATCGGGTCGGTGAGCTTCCGTCTGAGGAAGAGGCCCTTGAGCTTATCCACGGTCTTGGCGCCCGTGCCGCCGAGGCCGATGAACATGGTGGGTGTGTAGGAGATGAGGCTGCGCTTTGCCGCCTCCACGCCACCTTCCTTCTTCACCCGCCGTCTCGTCAACAGCTCGTCCATGAACTCGTCGGCCTCGCGACCCATGGCCGTGCCTGCTGCTCCGAGGTCCCCGTTCGACATCGCTGGTCCTCCACTTGCTGGGCAGCCGCGCCGGGCCGCCTGGGTCATGCGATGATCGTGATCGTGTACCCTGCGTCCTTATAGTCTATCGTGGGCTTGTCGTCAACATCGTACACCCGGCTGTCGCCGGGCGACAGCGTGTCAGTGACCCGCTTGCCCTCGCGCGTGACCGTAAATGTCCGGTCGCCCACGTTGCGGATCGCGAAGCCATAGGCCGCAAAGCGGTTGGGGAACACCACGATGAACTCGCAACGGCCAGTCTCGTGCTCGGCGGCGGCGAGGGACACTTCTCCTTCCGGAGCGCCGCCGTCGGTCGGCGCGGCCTGGGGGGCCTCCTGCGGCGGAGCGCCCTGGGCGGCAGGGGCGAGCATGGCCTCGAGGCCCTCAGCGCCACTCTCCGCTCCACTCAGCGGCGCTGGCGAAGGCTGCGTGCCAGGGGCCGGCGAGGGAGCCGCTCCCGCGGGGGCGACTGGCCGCGCCGGGGGGCGCTGGGCGAAGATGTGCGCGATGTTGCAGTCCACCAGAAAGCCGCTTTCGTCGGAGAAGCGCAGATGGTGCTTCGAGCACTGGAGGACAAGGCATAGCAGCGGATGCCGCTTGCGGACCTCCTGATCCCCCTTCGTGCGGCCAGCGGTCACGCTCGTGAAATGGAGCCAGCAGCGCGCCCGCCTGTAGAGGACGAGGCACCAGACCCACGGGACGCCGAAGACCACGGCCACCGCGATGAGAACAGGCGTGACGAGAGGCCACCAGACCTCGGCGGCCGTACGGACCCGGAACGAGAAGGGGATGCTCAATTCCCTGTGCTGCCCGCCGTCCTTCGGCGACAGCACAATCCTGCCCAGATAGGTCCCGGCGGGGGCACCCGGAGGAACGAACAGCCCCACGCGGAGCGTCGAGATGCCCTTGCGGACGATCACGTCGTCTGGCGCGCCGCTCAGCAACTGCACGTTGGGGGCAGGCCTGTCGGCCCCGAGGCCCGTCGAGAAGTCGGCAGCGAACGTGTAGTGGAGCTCGTCGGCGAACGTCGAGCGTACGCGGAGGGTGCGCGTCGGCCCCTCGTGCCAGCGAAGGCAGTCGTAGGCGATGGCCGCGGCGAGGCCAAGCAGGACCAGTGTCATCGCAACATAGGCGCACACAACGAAGCTCACCGCCTGTCGGCGTCCCTTGCGGACTCTGCCTCTGGCCATGGTCGCTCCTTGTGCGCTCAGTCCTGCACGCGCGAGCGCTTCCTGACCTTGCCGAGCGATACCCGCGAGCGGGCCTCCCCAGCGACGATGTGCTCGAGCACCACGCCCTCTTCGACGACGATCTTGTACGTTCGGACCCGCTCCGTCAGCGGGCCGCCCGTCTTGAACGGGCCGCTGGGCCTGAACCGGCTTTCGCGAGGGGCGCGGACAACGAGCCGGTACGTCCCCGGCTCCAGCTCGCCGATGGCCGCTGTTCCCTTCATCTCCGCCTTGTCCGCCAACTCCCCGAGCGGCTCGAAGGACAGCTCTGCCACCCGCTGACCGCCCTCCCGCTGAATCCAGCCTGCGATAGGAAGAGCTTGGAAGGTCGCTGGCAGGCTGAGCTTGACGGCCTCGCCCTTGCGGGCGCTCGCTGCAACGTCCAGGAACGAGACTGCCACGTTGAGCTCGGGTGTGTTGAGCGAGTAGCTCGGCTGGATGCCCCTCACCGCCATGCGGACCTTCGACTTGAAGAGGTACTCGTAGGTCGGCTTGAGATTCTCCGGCGTGCGCGGCGGGTCCTTGCGGACCGCCACCGTCCAATCCCCAGGCGTGGGGTTCGTGACGAAGTAGAGCTTCGACTTGGCGCTGCTGCGCACCAGGACGTCCATGTCCCTCGCCGTGGTGTCCGGGCCGACGACGAGGTCGCCGGGAGCCGTCAGCGTGGTGATCGCGTCGGCGACGGCTGCGGCGCCCCCGCCACGCAGCCGGGGGCGGAACCGCACGATGACCGACATGGCCCCCACCGTCTCGTCCACGTGGAGCCTGCCCGTGCCGACGTAGCGCGCGATGCCGAGCCACGAGGTGATGACGTCGGTGAACCGCTCGGGCAGGTCGGCCGGGTCAGCGACGGCGAGGAACCGGTCCTCCGTCGTCTGGGGATTCCCGGCATCGCACACCCTGCGCAGCAGGTCCCGAGCGTCGTCCCCCAGATGCACACAGCACAACGGGATGTCGCGCGTGCGGAACTCCGGGGCCAGCTCGTCGAGCAGGCGCAGGCGGCCGTAGTCCGCGATCGCATCGACGAAGGGTCTGTCGATG
>CAZDNN010000077.1:0-16550 GCA_964506385.1 uncultured Planctomycetota bacterium | reverse complement strand
ACGGCCCCGCTTGGCGTTCAGCCTGCGGGGTTGTCGGGAGTCGAAGCGAGGACGACGAGCACGATTCGGAGCACCGGGCCACGACCCTCCAGATCCGGGGCAGGACTCCGGGGGCCAGCCTGACCGGTGGTCGCCGCTTGACACCGTCGGGCGGCGCGGCCTAGAATCGGGTGGGAGTTGTGTTCAGGACGCTGCGATGCGCGGGCGCCGACTGGCAATGCTGTGCGTGACCGGGGTGTGGGTGGTGATGATGGGCACCCTGGTGCGCCGCTACGTGCAGGAGGTGCGGCCGGAGTTCGAGCCGGGCACCTGGCGGTGGCTGCTGACCCGCGAGCGGCGGTACTATCAGTGGCGCAAGGGCATCTACCTGCCCGCCGGCGGCCAGCTTCAGCGGGTCGGCTATACCCAGACGCTCTTCCACTACCGCGCCGACGGCAAGTACACGGTGCAGAACGACACCCACGTCACTGTCGCCGTGCCGGGCCTGATGGACCAGCCGACGGCGTTCGACCTGATGGTGACGGCGCTCGTGGACAGCAGGTACGACCTGGAGCGATTGACCCTGCGGCTGGACTCCGAGCCGGTGCGGGCCATTTGCCACGGCCGGGTCAAGGAGGGGAAGCTCGTGCTGCGCGCGACCGTGAACGACCAGGAGCGGCCACCGCACGAGATCGAGCTGCCTTCGGGCCAGATCGCGGCGCAGGGCCTCTCGCCGCTGCTGGCCCTGCCGCACCTCGAGGTGGGGATGAAGTGGGAGGTGGTGGCCGTCAACCCCTTCACGTTCCAGCCGTCCCGGGTCGAGATGGAGGTGCGGCGGCGCGAGACCATCATTTGGCTGGGGCAGGAGGTCGAGACCTACGTGGTGACCGTTCGGTCGGGCTGGGCCGGCGCCACGGCCTGGGTGACGCCGGACGGCGAGGTGCTCAAGGAGCAGACTCTCCTCGGCCTGACTTTCATCAAGGAGCCGGCAGAGGAGGGAAAGGGGGCGGCGAAGTGAGGGTCATCGCCGCACGGATGTGTGGTGGTCGCGCCACCACAGCGACCAGTGCTCGCGCGCGGCGTCGCTGAACTTGACGGCGCCGCCTGCACCTGTGAGCGCCTGGAGCGCGTCGTGCGCAGCGGTCCGCACGGCCAGTTGCTCGGAGACATCGGTCAGTTGGATCAGGCGCGGGATGGCCTCGCGGATCCTGAACCTGGCCATGGCCTCGGCGAGTCGCTCCTTGACGATGTCGGCCCGCTCGCGGTCATCAAGGGTCTCGACGAGCTTCGGGACCGCCTTGTGCTCGCCCTTGGCCACGAGCACCTCGATGGCGAGCGCCTGGGAGACAGGGCTTGGGCCATCGAGTGACTCGACCATCCGCTCGTAGTCGCGGTCGTCTTGGTAGACGGCCAGGATGCGACGCTTGATTACGAGCTGACGGGCAGGGGAGGCCTCGCGATGGCGACGCATGAGCACCCCGATGTCCTGGCTCTCGATGTCGGCCGCGAAGCCGCGGTAGGCGCAGTACCCTGCGACCACAAGGGCCGTCCCGACGACCACATTGCGGAAGCTGAAGACGAGCTGCATGGCCGGAGTCCCCACGACAGGAGTGTGCCGATCCCACCGCATGAGTATACCTCAAGGCCGTCCCATGTCAATGGGAAACATCGGAAGTGACTGAGCCGCAATACCTTAAGGCGATCTTCGTCTTCGACGGCCGCCCGTGGCGCCCCGAGCGGGCAGCGGTGTTCGACGCCCTCAGCGACCTGTTCATCGCCTGCGGGCTAACCGCCATCCCGCCCGTCGAGGACTTCGGGTGCTGGCGACACCCCCAACACGTGGACAGCCACGGCTACATGATCCCGTACATGAGCATCTCGTGGTACATCGCGCAGGCGCGCGACGCCCGCCGACAGCGGGTCAACGCGCAGCGCGTCATCGCCGCCTTCCGCCAGGAGCCGTGGCGGCGCGAGGACGTCCTCGGCGACCACTGCGACGTCCTGCTCATCGACGAGCCTCTCTTCGACCCGGCCGAGGAGGAGCACTTCGGCCTGACCACCACGCCGGGCTACGCCGCAGCCGGTGCCGCCGCCGTCCTGTCCACGTACGGCTTCGACGGCCTTGACCGCGTGGGCTACAGCCTGCTGAAGACCCTCGCCCTGCGGGAGTTCGCCCACTTGTTCGGCGTGCCGGCCCTTCGCCACGAGGCCCTCGAGCTGACGCCCCGGATGGCCTGCACCAACGCCTGCATCCTCGGCCCGTGCCTCGACGTGCCCGACGACCTCGAGCGGCTGACTGACCTGCGCCTCGGCGGCCTGCCCTTCTGCGACATCTGCCTCGCCGAGCTCCGCACCCACTTCGCCCCCGACCGCGCCGGGCCGTAAGCCAGACCAGACTCCCCCTCCGCACATCCCGACACCCCGCCGCAGTCACCCGGCCACCCGCCGCCGCCGCCAGGGCCGCAACGATCCACCGAATCTACACTTACGGCGACACGCCGCCGAAGCCCGGCCTGCCCCGCGGTTTGGCACGGAAGTTGCTGTCGTACCGTTTGATTGCGCCTGCTGAGTCATTGTCTGGTCTCACCTGACAGGCACACACACGGGAACATCCCTACGCAGGAGGCCGTTGGATGAAGTCGAGCTTGTGGCAAACCGTGATTGGTGGGCTGGTGGTTGCAGCGCTGACCCTCGCAGCAGCGGGCACGGCGCGCGGCGAGATCTTCGTCGCGCCACTCGGCCCCGGCGGCGAGATCAGCGTCTACGAGACGGTGACGACCGGGGCGACGTGGACCACCGCGCAGGCCGCGGCGCAGGCAAAGACCGACCCCCTGTTCGGCTCGGGGGCCGCCGGCAACCTGATCGCGATCAACTCGCAGGCCGAGAACGACTTCATGCAGACCTTCATCCGCAGCAGCGGTAACTGGTACATCGGCGGCACCGACCAGGCCGTCGAGGGCGAGTGGCGCTGGATCAACGACGGCACGCAGTTCTGGCAGGGCAAAGGCAGCGGCAGCGGCGGGACACCCGTCGGCGGGAACTACACGAACTGGAACGGCACCGGGGAGCCGAACGACGCCGGCGGGGAAGACTACGCCGTGATGTATGGCAGCTCGGGCAAGTGGAACGACATCTACGCCACGTACTCGACCCGTTACGTGATCGAGTACGAGACCGGCATCACCGCCATCCCTGCGACGACGGGCACCCTGGTGCTCAACCCAGCCAACGGCAAGTACTACGAGCGGATGGCCTCGGCCAACTGGATCACCTCGAAGGCCATGGCCGAGAGCCGCTCGCTCAACGGCGTGCAGGGCAAGCTCGCCGAGGTCAACGACGCTGACGAGAACACCTTCCTCGCCAGGCTCGGCGGCGGCTGGATGGGCCTGACCGACGACGAGCGCTTCGGCGGCGCCGAGAGCCTGGCACAGCCTGACAAGTACACCGACGGCTGGGTCTGGTCGCAGCCTGCCGACACCACTGGCACCTATCAGACCACGCCCCTCACCACCACGGGCTACACCAACTGGAACCCAGGCGAGCCCAACGGCTGGGGTGAGGACGTGGCCGAAATCCAGTCCAGTGGGCGATGGAACGACTTGAGCACGCAGTCGCGCAACGGCCTCGTCGAGTACGAGACGGGGACCCTCGCCGACCTCAACTTCACCGTCACGGCCCTCAAGGACAGCGGCGGCGGAACCGGCGGTGTCAACGCGGCACGGGACCTCTTCAACGGAAGGCGCACCCCCGCCGGCCTGCCCGTCACCGGCCAGTACGCCGCGATCAACTTCGTAGACCCCCAGGCCGCGAGCGGCGGCAGCTTCAACGGCGACGTGCCCTTCCCGAACGACACGCCGGGAGGCGATGACAACTTCGCGATCAAGGCCATCGGCGCCGTCGTCATCCCCGCGGCAGGCACCTACACATTCGGCGGCAACCACGACGACGCATTCGAGCTGGTCATCGACCGCGGGACCGACCCCTCGGCCGTCCTTAGCGCAGGCACCGGCTCCCACGTCATCACCACCACCTTCGCGCAGGCAGGCACCTACAACGTCTGGCTGCTCATGGGCGAGAGCAGCGGCGGCGCGGGCGTCGAGCTCGCCGCGGCGCCAGGCACCTTCGCCGACTACGGCTCCCTGGTCAGCGGCGGAGGGAAGCTCGTGGGCGACACCCTCAACGGCGGTCTCGCCACAGCCCCCGACCCCATCCGCACGATCGTCGGGCCGAGCGGCTTCGTCGTCCGCGACGTCCGCTCCACTGGCGGGGTCGGCGACCTCAACGCCGTGGACAACCTGCTGGACAACGGCCTGCCAGGCATCCTCCGAGAGGCCACAGGCTCCTACCAGGTGGTCAACTTCCTCGACACCGGCGGCAACGGCCGCTTCGGCCAGGACAGCCGCCTGCCCGCGGATGACCCGCTGGTCACCGACGAGAGCAACATCGCCATCGAGGCCACCGCCACGATCATCGTCGAGCCGGGCAACGGCGGCCTGTGGACCTTCGGCGTCAACAGCGACGACGGCTTCCGCCTCACCATCGAGGATGCCTTGGGTGTCGTCGCCTTCAGCGCCGCCTACGGCGACGCAGGCACGGCGATCGTGGACGGCAGCCTGATCTTCCCCAGCGGCCGCGGCGTGGACGACTCGCTGGGCATCATCTCACTGCCCGACGGCATCTACGACGTGACCCTCCGCTGGTGGGAGGGCGGAGGCAGCGCCGCCGTCGAGCTCTACTACGCCCCCGGCGTCCACGACACCTTCAACGGCGCCTTCGAGCTGCTGAGGCCAGTGCCCGAGCCGGCCACGCTGGCTCTTCTGGGCCTCGGCGCCCTGGCGCTCGTGCGGCGACGCAGGCGCACCGCCTGAGCCAGACCATCCCGCGAAGCCCCCGGCCCGCCGGCCGGGGGCTTCCTCATGCCCGCTCACACCCCGGCCCGCTGCCGCTTCCTTGACTTCCACCGGCCCATGGCTACAATCGGCCCCAGCCACTCCTCAGAGAGCCGCATGGGAGCCCAGCCGTGGCCGGGAAAGTCTACAGCCTCGAGCCGAAAGCCGTCCCCCACGTCGATACCCCCCATCGCCGGATCGTGACGAAGATCCCTGTCCCCGAGTCCATCCCCATCTTCGAGACGCTCCATGCCTGCGAGCCCATCTCCATGCAGGGGCAGCCCCCTGTGGTGTGGGACCGCGCCGAGGGCTTCCACGTCTACGACCGCTGGGGCAACATGTGGCTCGACTGGTCGAGCGGCGTGCTCGTGACCAACGCGGGCCACGGCCGGCAGGCGATGGTCGCCGCCATCGTCGAGCAGGCCACGAAGCCGCTGCTCCACAGCTACTGCTTCGCCAACGAGCCCCGGGCCGAGCTGGTCCGCAAGCTCGCCGAGCTCGCCCCCGAGCCGCTCGCCAGGGTGTTCCTCGTCACCACAGGCTCCGAGACGACCGAGAACGCCATCAAGCTCGCCCGCACCCACGGCCAGCGGGTCGGTGGGAGGCGGAAGATCGGGATCGTGAGCTTCGAGCGCGCCTTCCACGGCCGCACCATGGGCGCCCAGATGATCGGCGGAAGCCCCGCGCTCAAGGAGTGGATCGTCAACCTCGACCCCGACATGCACACCGTGCCCTTCCCCGATGGCTTCCGCACCCCCGACACCTCCTTCGACCTCTTCCTGAACACCCTCGAGGAGAAAGGCGTCGGCCCCGAGCGCATCGCGGGCGTCATCACCGAGACCTATCAGGGCGCAGGAGCCGACTTCCTGCCAGTCGAGTACGCGCAGGCCCTCCGCGCCTGGTGCACGGAGCACGGCGTCATCCTCATCCTGGACGAGGTGCAGGCCGGCTTCGGGCGGACGGGCACGTGGTGGGGCTTCGAGCACTACGGGATCGTGCCCGACATCGCCTGCTGCGGGAAGGGCATCGCGAGCGGCCTGCCGCTGGGCGCCGTCATCGGCACGGACGCGGTGATGGGCCTCTACGGCCCTGGCGAGATGACGAGCACCCACTCGGGCAACCCCATCTGCTGCGCCGCGGCGCTCGCGAGCATAGACATCATCGAGCGGGAGGGCCTGGTCGAGAACGCCCGCGTCGTCGGCGACGTGCTCCACGCCGAGCTGAAAAGGTGTCAGGAACCTTTTTCCAACCACATCGGCGCGATGTTCGGCAAGGGCCTCGTCGCCTCGATGCAACTCGTGAAGGAACCGGGCTCCACCGAGCCCGATCCCGACCTGGCGCACGAGGTGGTCGGCCGCTGCGTCGAGAAGGGCCTCCTGATGTTTGCGCCCGTGGGCGTGGGCGGTGCGAGCGTGAAGATCGCCCCGCCGCTGTGCATCACGGCCGATGCCGTGCGCGAGGGGGTGGCCGTGCTGGCAGAGGCGATGGCGGAGTGTGTGGGGTGATTGAGGGGCCGCCCCCGCGACCGATAGGACCTATAGGGCCTATAGGACCTGTCAATCCTGTGAGAGGTGCGCGATGGCTGAGTGGGATGGCCGGCTGCCGGCCGTGGTGATCGGTGGCGGGATGATCACGCAGGAGGTGGTGCTGCCGACACTCTTCCAGGAGCGGCGGCGCGGCCGGATCGGCGAGATCGCGCTCGCCAGCCGCCGCGCCGCCACCGTAAGGCTGTGCCAGGAGATGTTTCCCGACGAGCGGCTCGCCGGCTACCCCGACCCCGCGGCGACGGAGCCCCAGGAGAGCTGCCCCGACGCGTATCTCGATGCTCTGGACCAGCTCGGAGACGTGGGCCTCGTGGTGGTGGCCACACCCGACCACCTTCACACGGAGATGGTGCTCGCCGCGATCGAGCGGGGGCTCCATTGCATTGTGGAGAAGCCGCTGTGCCTGAAGGTCGTCGAGGCCCGCGCGATCCACGACGCGGCCCGCGAGAAGGGCGTCTACGTGCTCACCGACTACCACAAGCGCCACGATCGCGCCATCCGCGCCGCCAGGACACGATACGCCCGCGGCGAGCTCGGCGAGATGCTCTGCGGCCACGCCTGGATCGAGGAGCGCCGCGAGATGCCGCTGCGGTGGTTCGCCCGCTGGTGCGGCGAGAGCTCGCCCTTCGAGTACATCGGCGTCCACTACGCCGACGCCTACTTCTTCATCACCGGCCAGCTCCCCAAGCGTCTCATCGCCTTCGGCCAGAAGAAGCTGCTCCCCGGCCTCGGCAAGGACGCCTTTGACGCGGTCCAGGCCGTCATCGAGTGGCGGGACGGCTCGGTGCTCTACATCCAGACCTCTTGGGTGCTGCCCGACGGCCACACGGCGCTGACCAAGCAGGGCCTCCAGCTCACCGGCACCCAGGGCGAGTACTGGGCGGACCACAAGGACCGCAACTGCTACTTCTGCACTCAGGACGGGGGGTTCGAGCACTTCAACCCCAACTTCTTCAAGGGCTACGCCGACCCCGACGACCCCGCGCGCATCGAGTGGGTCGGCTACGGCTACGACAGCATTCTCCAGGGGATCGTGGACGTCGGGCGGATCGCCGCCGAGACCCGGGGCCTGGACCACACGGCGGCGCTGCTGCGGCGGCGCGAGCTCCTCGACGCCCTCGAGCCCATCCGCGCGCTGCCCTCGCAGGCCCTCGTCGGCACGGCCATCAACGAAGCGGTCCGCCTCTCCATCGCCAACGACAGCGCCTACGTCGCCTTCGACGACGACCTCACCCCCCTGCCGCAGTAGCCCAGCTCGCCTCCGATACTCGTCCCGATGCTCCAGCGTCGGGACGGGAACGCCACGCTCCGGCGTGGGGAACCGGACTCAGCGCATACTCCGCCCAGCGACGCTGGAGCGTCGCCAGCGCCGTCCCGACGCTGGAGCATCGGGACGAGCAGCGGGGAGGGCGTTCAACATGGGCGGCGTGGCGTTCGATATTCTGAACACGGGCATTGACAGGCGCGGGCCGTTTGCGGTAGCATAGAGATGGCCCTGCCGGGAAGAGGCAGGGCCGCTGCATTCCACCCCCGATGGCTGGGCCGGCCAGGGAGACTGTCCATGGGCGACGATGACAGGAAGCTTGGCTTTGAGACGCTCCAGCTCCACGGAGGGCAGGAGCCCGACCCCGCGACCGGCTCGCGCGCCGTGCCGATCTACCAGACCACGTCGTACTGCTTCCGCGACACGGCCCACGCCGCCGCGCTCTTCGCCCTCGAGGAGCCGGGGTACATCTACACCCGCATCATGAACCCGACGACGGACGTGCTCGAGCAGCGTGTCGCCGCGCTCGAAGGCGGCGTGGGCGCCCTCGCCTTCGCCAGCGGACAGGCCGCCTGCACCGCAGGCATCCTCAACATCTGCTACACCGGCGCCGAGATCGTCGCCTCTTCCGCCCTCTACGGCGGCACCGTCACCCTCCTCGACCATACCCTCGCCCACTACGGGATCGAGACCACCTTCGTCGATCCCACCGACCCCGAGAGCTTCCGCCGCGCCATCACCGGCCGCACCCGCCTGCTGTTCGTCGAGACCATCGGGAACCCCGACCTGATCGTGCCCGACCTCGCCGCCGTCGCCGACGTCGCCCACGAGCACGGCATCCCCCTGATGGTGGACAACACTTTCGCCACCCCCTATCTCTGCCGCCCCATCGAGCACGGCGCCGACATCGTTATGCACTCGATGACTAAGTACATCGGAGGGCACGGCACGTCCATCGGCGGCATCCTGGTGGACGGCGGGCGCTTCGACTGGGCGGCCAGCGGCAAGTTCCCCATGCTCACCGAGCCGGATCCGAGCTACCACGGCCTGGTCTACACCGAGGCCGTCGGCGAGATGGCCTACATCATCAAAGCCCGCACGAACATGCTCCGGGACACCGGCGGGTGCGTCAGCCCCGTCAACGCCTTCCTTTTCCTCCAGGGCCTTGAGACCCTCTCGCTGCGGATGGAGCGCCACAGCGCCAACGCGCAGCGGATCGCCGAGTGGCTCGAGCAGCATCCTCGCGTCACCTGGGTCAAGTACCCCGGCCTCCCCTCCCACCCGTCGCACGCGCTGGCCGAACGCTACCTGCCGCGGGGCTGTGGCGGGATGATGGGCTTCGGCATCCAGGGCGGCATCGAGGCGGGCAAGAGGTTCATCAACTCCGTCGAGCTATGCAGCCATCTCGCCAACATCGGCGACGCGAAGACGCTGGTGATCCACCCCGCCTCGACCACCCACCAGCAACTCAATGAGGAACAGCAGCTCGCCGCAGGCATCACGCCCGACTTCATCCGCCTCTCGGTGGGCATCGAGACGGTGGACGACATCATCGCGGACCTCGACCAGGCCCTCAACGCGTCGGCTTGAGACATTCCCCGACCTCAGAGGAGGACGAGACGTGGACGACATGGAGAGCTGGGTGAAGCTGAGCCGCATCATCTGGCCGGTCTGGATGGTCCTGTCCATCCTCCTGTATCTCGGCTGCGGGGCGGCGCTCGTCGTGAAGTTCCGGGCAGCGCTGGCGTCCGCGCTGCTGGGGGCCGCCGGCTTCGTGCTCATGATCGTGCCTGGCGTCGTCCACCTCGCCTTGATGCTCGCGGCGCCCGAGCTGTCCTTCAAGGTCGGCATGTTCATCCACGTCTTCCACATCATCGGGCTCGCGCTGCTGCTCGTCGCGATCGTCCTGGCACCGACGCGAGCCAAGGCCGCATAGACGGGGTCCCCGATGGCCGGCGACGAGCCGCAGATGGAGCAGGCCGCCTGGCGCCCAGACCTCATGCCCTGGGAGCAGCCTGACTCCGTCGGCATCGTTGAGACCCAGCACCATACCTTCGCCGAGCCGCCCGACGCGATGCCGCTCGACAGCGGCCAGACCCTCGGCCCCATCACCCTCGCCTACGAGACCTACGGCGAGCTGGACGCACCCCGCCGCAACGCCGTCCTCATCTGCCACGCCCTCAGCGGCAACGCCCACGTCGCCGGCTACCACAGCCCGCAGGACCGCAAGCCAGGGTGGTGGGACGGGATGGTCGGCCCCGGCAAGCCCTTCGACACATCCCGCTACTTCGTCATCTGCCCGAACTGCATCGGCGGCTGCCACGGCTCGACCGGCCCCAGCTCGGTCAACCCCGCGACGGGCCGCCCCTATGGCCGCGACTTCCCGGTGGTGACCATGGCCGACATGGTCCGCGCCCAGAAGGCCCTCATCGACCACCTCGGCATAGACCGGCTCCTCGCCGTCACCGGCGGGTCGATGGGCGGCATGCAGGTCCTCGAATGGGCCATCAACTACCCCGAGCAGGTCCAGGCCGCCATCCCGATCGCCACGACGGCGCGCCTCACCGCCCAGGGCATCGCCTTCAACGTCGTCGGCCGCCAGGCCATCCTCGACGACCCCAACTACCGCGACGGCGACTACTACGGCGGCGAGCCGCCCAACCGCGGCCTCGCCATCGCCAGGATGCTCGGCCACATCACCTACCTCAGCGACGAGTCCATGCGCCAGAAGTTCGGCCGCGAGCTGCGGGACCGCGACGACTTCTCCTACGACTTCGACACCGACTTCCAGGTCGAGAGCTACCTCAAGTACCAGGGCCAGGCCTTCACCGAGCGGTTCGACGCCAACTCCTACCTCTACATCACCCGCGCCATCGACTACTTCGACCTCGCGGGCAAGCACGGCTCGCTCGAGGCCGCGTTCCAGGGTGTCGCCGCCCGCTTCCTGCTCGTCGCCTTCAGTTCCGACTGGCTCTACCCGCCCTGCCAGGCGAAGGAGATCGTAAGCGCCCTGCGGGCCAACGGCATCCACTTCGCCTACTGCGAAATCCCGTCGCACTACGGCCACGACGCCTTCCTGCTCGAGCGCCAGGCAGTGGGCCGCGTCGTCAGCGACTTCCTGACCCTCGAGTACAGCCGCGCCCTCGCCGAGGAGGGCGCCTGATGGCTCACCGCCCCGCGCTGCGGCCCGACCTCGCCGAGATCGCCACCCTCATCGAGCCAGGCTCCCGCGTCCTCGACCTCGGCTGCGGCACCGGCGAGCTACTCGCCTGCCTCGCCGCCGATAAGGGCGTGGACGCCAGCGGCGTCGAGATCAGGCACGAGCGTGTTATGGACTGCGTGGCCCGCGGCCTCAGCGTCTGCCAGGGCGACATCGACGAGGGGCTCGGGGACTACGCCGACGGCGCCTTCGACTACGTCGTCCTCAGCCTCACCCTCCACCTTGTGAGCCGTCCGGGGCTTGTGGTCCGCGAGATGCTGCGGGTCGGCCGCCACGGCATCGTCTCGATCCCCAACTTCGGCTACTGGCGGATGCGTGTCGGCCTGCTCCTGCGCGGGCGGCTGCCGCGTGCCGGCTACTTCGACGAGCCGTGGTACACTCAGCCCGTCGGCCACGTCATGACCCTCGCCGACTTCCGCGGCTTCTGCGCCGACAACGACATCGCCGTTCGCGACCGGCGCTATGTCTGCGGCCGCCTCCCCGGCTCTCGCCTCGCCGCCCGCATATGCCCCAACCTCTTCGCCCAGCTCGGGATCTACGTCGTCACCCGCCGCGCCCGCGGCTGAGAAAGACCCCAGGTGTCTCTTCGCGACGCAATCGCTGCCACTGCACGGGGCAGAGGACACAAGACGTTGTGCGATCCGAGAATCTTGCCTTGACGCTGCCCGGCAGATGCGGTAGACTCCTCTCGCGGAGGGGATGGCGCCCGCGCCCCTCCCTGGGCGTCCGTCGGCGGCACGGGCGCAGAGAAGTTCCCCGACTGATTGCCCCGGCCAATGCGCGCCGGGCCAGCCCCGTTCTGGCCAGCGCCCCGGCAGACGCCAGGTGACGCGAGGGACCATGATCAAGCCTGAGATCCCCGGCTTCGAGATCCTGGATACCGTGGGGAACGGTGCCGGCAGCATCGTCTACAAGGCGCTCGACATCGCCGAGCAGCGGGTCTGCGCCATCAAGCACGTCACCCGCCGCACCGTCGCCGCCATCGAGCAGGCACGCCGCAGCGCCCGCAACGGCTCCTCCCGCGTCGGCGCCCACGCCCAGCTCGACTACCGCAGCTTCTTCGACCAGATCCGCAACGAGTACCGCGTCCTCCGCACACTCGACCGCACGACCTACTCCCCCCACCTCGTCCAGGTCTACCACCTCCGCACCATCCGACGCTGGCTCAGGGTCTTCGGCTACGACCTCATCATGGAGTTCGTCGAGGGCACGAGCCTCCGCGACAAGCGGGATTACCCCATCCCCGAGCTCATCCGCTTCTTCCGCGAGACCGCCACCGCCCTCGCCTACCTCCACGCCCACAAGATCCTCCACGCCGACATGAAGCCACACCACATCTTCGTCACCTCCCAGGGCCACGCCAAGATCCTCGACTTTGGCCAGGCGCGCCTCTACACCGACCCGCCAGGCCGCATCCAGGGCACCGTGGACTTCATGGCACCCGAGCAGGCCAAGGGCAGGGTCGTGGACCCCCGCACCGACGTCTACGGCCTCGGCGCCACCATGTACTGGGTCCTCACCGGCGAATGCAACCGACCGGCCCTCAGCGGCATGGGCGGCGGCGTCGGCTTCACCGTCGGCTACGCCGGCCGCGCCCACAGCGTCCGCGACAAGAACCCCGACTGCCCTCCCCTCCTCGACAAGCTCGTCATCGCCTGCTGCGAGCGCCGGCCCGAGAAGCGCCCCGGCTCGATGAACGAGGTGATGGCCCGCCTCGACGCCATGGTCAAGACGCCTGCGGCGGCGAATGCTTGATGCGTGATGCGTGATGCGTGATGCGTGACCAGAGGAGCCCGGGGGGCGCCCCCCGATCCCACACTCCGGGTTCGCGGCTCCGGCGAAATGCCCAGGAAGCCCCCTGGCAGCCCCGTACACGGACGCTATCGCCGAAGGTATCCTGGGTCGCGCAAGGCCCCTAGAACGCCGTAGAGGGGCATCTACGGGGCTCGCGGATCTCGCCGCAACCCGTTAGTATATATATGTTTATGTCATGTGAATGAATTCACAAGCGCGCTACTCGCCCGCCAGCCTCGCCACCAGCGCCTCCTGCCCCTTCAGCTTCAGCTCGGGACGGAAGCTGCCCTTCCACGGCGCCCACTTCCCGTCGGGGCCGAGGAGGTAGGCCTCCTGCGGCGGCGTGTCGAAGCAGGCCCGCTTCGGCAGATCGACGCTACGCTCGCGGCTGTCCCAGTTGATGGCCAGGAAGAGCCTCTGGCCCCGGCGATCGGTGGAGATGCAGACCTCCACGTCGTCGCCCTCTGGCAGGCGGCCGAGCAGCGGGGGGCCGACGATGGGCTCGACGAGGCCGCGAACGGCCTTCGCCGGCGCAGGATTGAGCGGCGAAGGATGGATGCGCTCGGTTCGCGTCCGCTTCTCGTTGTCGCGGTTCAGCGGCAGCGCGGCCGCGACGTCGCCCTCGAGGAAGACCACGTTGGGCTTCCCGATGAGCTGGCGCAGCGCGGGGGTCTGCCTCGCCGCGCCCGTTTCGTCCAGCGCCCCGGTCTCGCCCATCAGCACCACCCGCTTGCCGCCCGCCGTCAGCCGCTCGAGCAGCGCCACGCGGCCGTCGCTGATCGCCAGCGCGAACGGGACGACGAGGATCTTCTGCCCCGCCAGTTCCTCCGCCTGCACCGCGTCGAGGTAGTACAGCGTCGTGGGATAGCCGTGACGGAGGAGGTAGTAGAGCACCTCCTTCTGAGCGATGGAGGCGTAGCGCGGATCGGTGATGCCACGGGTCGCGAAGGGCGGCTCGGCGTCCTTGCGCCCGAGCCACATCCGCCAGGCGTCGCAGCTTGCGCGGGAGAAGAGCAAGGCGACGCCGGGCTCCGGGGTGACGCCGTCGAGCCAGGGGTCGATCTTCGCGAGCAGGCCGTAGAGGCCGCGGATGCAGGCCTGGCTGACCTCGGGCCGGGCCGCGACGCCGCTGGTGCCCATGACGTGGACGCGGTGGAAGAAGGCGAGCTCGTCGGCACCGTGCCAGACGGCGGACAGGGCGCTGCCGTAGACCTCGACGGGGTCGAGCTCGCGGTGCTCGGGGCGCAGGCGCGAGCCCTCGAGGACGATGCCGCAGCGCCGGGCCGGGCTGGCCGCGGCGAGGTGCTCGGCCGTCTCGGTCACATACCAGTGGGTGCTGTCGCCGAGGTAGTTGTGCAGGATGATGTAGGGGTCGGTGGTGGCGTATTCGAGGCCGGCCTCGTATCCCGCGCGGTCCCAGGCGACGCCCGGGCCGTACCAGAGGTCGGAGCAGATGGGGGTGACGCAGATGAGGCTGTCGGTCCGGATGGCCGGGTTGACCCGCTTGACGGCTTCGCAGGTGCGGCGAAGCCAGTCGGTGGTGCTGTCGTAGCGGAAGCGCAGCCACTCAGGCGTGGGCACCCGCTCGGGGAGAGGCTTGCCGAATGCCTTCTGGAAGCGCTCGCGGCAGACGGGGCAGTTGCAGTAGGTGGGGAGCTTGCGGTAGAAGTCGCGGACCTTCGGGTCGGGGTGCTTGGCGTACCAGCGCTTGAGGCGGCCGTTGTTCCAGTTGTACTCGTCGGGCACCATCGAGAGGCCGGCGAAGGGGTAGCGGGCGATCTTCGCCAGGGTCGCGGTCCAGCGGCGCCCCCAGTCGCCATTGACGCAGTAGCGCTGCGGGAAGGCGGGGTCGCCGGTGTCGCGGATGGGCAGGCCGCCGATGTGGGTGGTGAGCCACACCCCTATGCCGCGGTCGCGGGCCTGGCGGAGGAATCCCGCGATGTCGCTACGCTCGGAGGGCGGCTCGTCCCAGTCCTTCAGATTCCCGTCCAGATAGCCGTGGATGGCGTTGCAGTGGAGGCCCTTGAGGTCGTCGAAGAGCTTCCGCCGCGCGGCGAGATCGACGCGGCTCTCCTTCTCGAAGCCTGGGCACTTGAGGAGATTCGGGCCGCCGGCCTCGCCGAGCCAGAGGTCGTCGAACCACACGGTCCCCGCGATCTCGCGGATGAAGGCATAGAAGCGGGCGCTACGCAGCGGCTTGGGCGGGGTGAGGATGGTCTCGGCGTGCTGCCAGCCGTGGCTGCCGGTGGCGAAGGTCGCGAGCTTCATGTGCCAGGGCGTGCCGTCGGCGAAGACGAAGTCCACGTAGAGCGAGTAGTGGTAGCTCGGCTCCCCCTCGACACCCTCGCAGCGGCTCCAGCCCGCGATGCGCACGGGCTTCGGCGCCGTCTGCTTCAACTCGACCGTCTGGCCAACGCCTTGGCCCGGCAGGCCCTTCTGGCCGACGCAGCGGATGCAGGCCTTCCCGCCGTAGGGCTTGTCTTCCACATACTCGAAGCCGCTGCCCCACGCGCTCCAGACGCCGGCGCGCACCACGTGGCCCAGGTGCGCATAGATCCCCCGCGTCACGTGGCTCCTCGGCTGGTAGCTCTCGGCGGCCCTCGACGGCGCGGCGGCCAGCACCGCCAGCATCCACGACCACAAGACCGGGTGCCGCAGCGGCGTCATACGCGCTCTCCTGGAACGGGTGGCTCACGGGGCAGAAACGGCCTGGCGGCTCGGCCTCGTATCCGCCGGCAGGTCGCCCAGGGCGAACTGAATGCCGGCGAGATAGTGGCGGAGTATCTTCGGATGCCAGAAGATGAAGGGGGAGTGTCCCAGCGAGCAGTAGAACACCCGCCCCTTCCCGTAGCTCTGTATCCAACTGACGGCGAAGTCGTTGTCGGTGCGCTTGATCCCGGGCTTCTTCATGTCGGTCTTGGCGGTGTCGAGGCTCAGCAGCACCCGCAGATGGTCGCGTGAATAGGGGGCTTTGAACTGGAAGATCTCGTCGGCGATCTGGAGGCCCTGTCCGCCGAAGGGCGCATTGAGCGGATGGCCGGGATCGTCAAGCTCGATCGTCACCGTCTCGCGGTTCCACGGATGGCCAGCCAGATAGGCTCCCAGCATTCTGCCGTACTCCGGCCAGCCCAGGAAGGTGGCCGTCGCGCCGTGGATGCCCATGAGGCCCCCGCCGCCGCGGACGAACTCGACAAGGCTCTTCTTCAGCCCGCGTTGCTCGAAGAGCGTGCCCATCGTGCCGTTGAAGCACACGGTGTTGTTGAAGCACACGGCGTCGAACTGCCGCAGCTTCTCCGGACTGAACATGGAGAGGTCGTGGCAGACGACCGCCTCGTATGCGCCCGTCTTCCGGCCCATCGTCTCGAAGGCCAGGTTGGCGTAGACGATCGAGCGGTGTCCGCCGTAGCCGATATTCAGGTCGAAGATCAGGAGCTTCCGGGGTCTGGCAGGTGCGATGGCTGGCTTGCCGGGGATCGCGGCGGCGACCCTGGCCTTCTCCTCGTCGGTGATGGCCCGCGACCAGGCCGCCACCTTCTTCGCCCAACTCGCCTCCTCCTCCGTCGCGGCCCCGGCGATGCTCGCGAGCGCCGCCAGGCCCCAGACGGCGAGCCGTACGATGCGGGTCACTCCTGGCCGCCGCCGCGCGTGTGCGTGGTCCATGGTCCCTTTCCCTTCTCTCCAGGTTGCGCAGCTCCGCGGCCGGCGCCTGTCTCCCGGCGCCGATTCTATGCCTGGGGTGTGCGTGGAGTCAACCGCGGAGGTGGGCCATAGAGCCTTCCAGCGCGCCCTGCACGCATCTTGCGCACAGGGTGGGCCGAGGAAAACTCGGACTGGGCACACCTTATGGGATCGAGCGGCTT
>CAZDNN010000076.1:0-16588 GCA_964506385.1 uncultured Planctomycetota bacterium | reverse complement strand
ATGGCGTAGCTGGTGCCCAGGATGTTGTCGAAGTTGTGGCGCCGCTCAGCCTGCTCGCGGAGGCGCGCCGTCTCGGTGGCCTGGTCGCGCAGCTCGCCATAGGTCCTGCCGATGCGGAGCATCGCCTGGATATGGGCCATCAGCTCGTCCGTCGGCGCGGGCCACGAGAGATACTCGTCGGCCCCGACACGGAGCGCGGCGAACTTGTCCTGCGCCGACGCCCTGTCGGTGACGACGAGGATGGGGACGAAGCGAAGGGTATCGTGGGCTTTGAAGTGGCGGATCAGCCGGTCGCTGCCATCGAGCGCGGGCTCCGTGAGGACGAGGAGGTCGGCGCGCGCGTCGGCGGCGTCGCAGGCGCTGTCGGCCTGCGGAGGGAGTTGGACTACCTCGTGGCCGCGGGCGGCGAGGGCGTCGCGGACGTCGCAGGCGGGGTCGGTCGACTCCGCCACGAGCAGAACTCTAGCCATGCAAGCACCTTCCGAAGCCGGAGGGGGCGGGCGGGGGGCGTGGTGCGAGCCGGGCGGCTCAGCCTGCCGCGCACCGTCTCGCGGCGGGCCAAGTGCATAGGAATTGTACAGCGGCTCCGGCCCGATCGCAAGCCGCCTCGGGCGATTTGTCCAGGATTTCGACAACGCGCTAAGTCGTGTCGCCGCTGGCGGATAGAGCGTGGCGGAGCCGCGCTGTCCGGATCGTGACGGCTAGTGGTCGCCGTCGGCCGCTCCAGCGCGCAGGTGGTCGAGGGCGGCGGCCATGTCGGCGGGGAGGGGCGCGGTGAAGGCCATGGGACCGTTGCGGGTGGGGTGGATGATGCGGAGCTTCCAGGCGTGGAGGGCGAGACGGCCTATGATCGCCTCGAGGGGGTCGGGGCCAAGGTCGCCGCGGTAGTAGCGCTCGGCCACGACGGGATGGCCGATCGCCTCGAAGTGGACGCGGATCTGGTGCGTCCGCCCCGTCTTGAGCACGACACTGACGAAGCTGTAGTCGCGGAAGCGTTCGAGACAGCGGTAGACCGACGACGCGGGCTTGGGCCGACGGGCCTCCGGGCCGGTCTGCATCAGGCCCCAGCGACGCGGGTTGTAGCCGATGGGGATGTCGATCCGCCCGACCTTGCGGCGGATGCGGCCGCGGACCAGCGCGACGTACTCCTTGTGCACCGTGCGGCGCTCGAACTGGCGGGCAAGGTGGGCGTGAGCCTCGGGGTGCTTGGCCACGACCATCGCCCCGGTGGTGTCGGCGTCCAGGCGGTGGACGATCCCGGGGTTGTGGCTGCTCTCGGTCATCCCGTGGAAGTGGTAGATGAAGGCGCTGGCGAGGGTATCGTCGCGATTCTTCTTGCCCGGATGGCAGATGATGCCGGCGGGCTTGCTGATGACCAGGATATCCTCGTCCTCGTACAGGATGTCGAGCGGGATAGGGGCGGGCTTGATGATCCGCTCGGGCAGCACCGGCAGGTCGCACTCGATGACGTCGCCCTTCTGAAGCCGATGGCTCGGCGACACCGGCTCGCCGTTGACCGTGAGCTTGCGTTCCTTGATCAGCCGCTGGAAGTAGTTGCGGGAGAAGTGGCTGTAGTGCTGGCTCAGGAAGTTATCGACCCGCCGGATCTTCGGCTCGTGGCGCAGCTCGAGGCGGATGTGGCGGTACTCCTCCGGCTCGGTGTCGCCGCCTGGGGCCAGCCGTCGCTTGGGCTTGCGCGCCATCCGTGCTCTCTGCGAAGGGTGGAGGTGTCGTCTGACGCCGATTATAGCAGCGCCGGCCGCGATCTGCCAGAGAGGGCCCACGCGGTGAGCATGACTCCCGAAAGCGGCCATCCCTCTTCATCGTCCTTGTCCTCGTCGTCGATTCGGCTTCCTGTCACCTCTGGCGTCCATGCGAAGCGCCCTTGCAGCCGTGCTCGTATGCCTTCTGAGGTCTCTCTGGTTCCCAAGCTCTTGCTTGACGCCTCCCTCAGAAGTCGGATTCGCCCCCACGGGTGGGCAGATTCGACGGCGCGAGGTCAGGGCCTGACATCAAGAAGCGGTGATCCGTGAGACCCCCTGCTGCTTCTGAGGGAGGCGTCTTGCTTGGGAACGAGGGAAGAGAATCCGAGGACGAGGACGACGACGAGGGTGATTGAAGATATAAGCCGGTCCACCGTTATCAGGGGCCATACTCCCAGGCGCCGCTGGTGGCTTGACAGCGCGGTGAGCGGCGGGCAGAATGGTCGAGCACCCCCTGGAGGAGCCGCCGGCGTGAGCGATGTGAACCAGCAGGTCGAGGCCCTAGTGCGGGCCGGATACCCGATCCTCTATCTCGTCTCGTGGGAGGAGGAGCGGGTGATGGACCTGGCGCGCGACCTCGCCAGGCGGCTGAAGAAGAACCTCGCGGTGTGGTCGGCCACCGACGGGCTGCGCACCGTGGTTACCGCTCCCGGCCTGCTCGACCGGCTGAAGGCGCGCGGCAAGGCCGTGGCGCACGGGGACCGCAGGGGTCCGAAGCTGCGCGGCGTCGCGCCCGATGAGGCCGCCAGGGCCGACCGCCATACCGACCCCCGCAAGCCGCTCGTCGCCCTCAATCTCATCCTCCAGGACCAGCAGCCGGCGCTCTACGTGCTCAAGGACTTCCACCCCCACCTCGAAGACCCTGTGGTGGTCCGGCAGCTCCGCGACCTGTGCCGGCCCCTCGAGCGCTGTGGGGCGACCCTCGTCATGGTCTCGCCGAGGCTCGAGCTGCCCTTCGAGCTGGAGAAGGCCGTTGCCGTGGTGGACGTGCCGGTCCCGGACCGCGATGAGATGGCCGCGCTGCTCGACGAGCTGGTGGCCGAGCTGCGCCGCACCGAGGGCGTGAGCGTGAAGCTGGCGCCCGAGGACCGCGACCGCCTGGTCACCGCCGTCCTCGGCCTGACGGGGGAGGAGGCGGAGCGGGTCTTTGCCCGCTCGCTCGTGCGGCGCCGCGGCGGCCTGGCCATCGACCTCGGGGCGGTGGCTGGCGAGAAGAAGCAGATCATCCGCAAGAGCGGCCTGCTCGAGTACTACGCGCCGCGAGAGAGCATGAGCGACATCGGCGGCCTCGACGTGCTCAAGGAGTGGCTGCGCAAGCGCGGCAAGGCCTTCACCCCGGAGGCTCGAGCCTACGGCCTGCCGCGGCCGCGCGGCGTCCTGATACTCGGTGTCCAGGGATGCGGGAAGAGCCTCACGGCCAAGGCCGTCAGCCGCCTGTGGGGACTCCCGCTCCTGCGGTTCGACATCAGCAGGATATTCGACCGCTTCATCGGCTCCTCGGAAGCTAACATGCGCCACGCGCTCCAGACAGCGGAGTCCATCGCCCCGGCCATCCTGTGGATCGACGAGATGGACAAGGCCTTCGCGGGCACCGAGAGCTCGGGGGTGACCGACGCGGGCACGACGGCGCGGATCTTCGGCTCCTTCGTCACCTGGCTCCAGGAGAGCCCGGCGATGGTCTTCACCATCGCGACAGCCAACTCAATCCGCGAGCTGCCGCCCGAGGTGCTCCGCAAGGGGCGCTTCGACGAGATCTTCTTCGTCGATCTCCCTGCCGCGGCGGAGCGCGAGGCGATCTTCCGCATCCACCTGCGCAAGCGCGACCGCGACCCCGCCCGATTCGACCCGCCGCGCCTCGCCGAGGCGGCCGAAGGCTTCAGCGGCGCCGAGATCGAGCAAGCCATCATCTCCGCACTCTACGACGCCTTCGACGACGGCGGCCGCGAGGTGACCCAGGCTGACCTCGACGGCGCCATCCGCCAGACCATCCCCCTCTCGCGCACGATGGACCAGGAGATCGACGCCCTCCGCGACTGGGCCCACGAGCGCACCCGTCCCGCCTCCTCCGCACAGGGCTGAGCAGTTGGCCACAGGCGGACGGTGGGCGCGGCACCCCAGCGGAGTTCTTCCACTCGACACTCGGACCTCGCCGCTCGCCCCTCGGCGGGCTGCCCGCGCCCTACGGGCACAGGGCAGCCACCGTCTTGGCGTCGAGGCGCTTGATGGCGGCGATCAGGAGCTTGACGGCGTTGTCGTAGTCGTCGGCGTGCAGGATGCCGGCGTGGCTGTGGATATAGCGGGTGGCGATGCCGATGTAGACGGTGGGCACGCCGGTGCCGTGGAGGTGGATCGGCCGGCCGTCGGTGGCGCCGCCTTCGAGCATCGAGATCTGGTAGGGGATCTTCTCCGCCTCCGCCACCTCCACCAGGAAGTCGCGGAGCTTGAGGTTCGGGATCATCCCGCTGTCGAGGAAGCAGATCTGCGGGCCGTCGCCGAGGGTGCCCTTCTCCTTGTCCTCGGCCTTGAAGCCTGGGACGTCGCTGGCGATGCCGACGTCGAGGACGAGGCAGAGGTCGGGGTCGGCGGCGTCGGCGGCGGTCTCGGCGCCGCGGGTGCCCACCTCCTCCTGCACGGTGCCCACCCCCACCACGGTGTTCGGGTGCTTCACCCTCTTGAGCTTGCGCAGGACGTCGATGAAGATGGCGACGCCCACGCGGTCGTCGAACGCCTTGCCCAGGAGCAGCTTCTTGCTGGCCATGGGCTCGAAGGGGCAGATGGGCACGACGGGGTCGCCGGGCCGCACGCCGAGCTTCTTGGTCGCTTCCTTCTTGTCGGCGGCGCCGATGTCGATGAACATGTCCTTGCGGGCGACCACCTTCTTGCGTTCGTCCGCGTCGAGGACGTGGGGCGGCTTGGAGCCGACGATCCCGATGTGATTGCCCTTGCGGGTGTGGACGATGACCCGCTGCGCGAGGAGCACCTGGTCCCACCAGCCACCGAGGGGTGAGAACTTGAGGTAGCCGTCGTCGGTGACGGCGTTGACGACGAAGCCGATCTCGTCCATGTGCCCTGGCAGCATGATGCGGGGGCGGGCGGCGGAGCCCTTCTTCTCGCACAGGATGCTGCCGAGGCGGTCGTGGCTGACCCTGGCGAGGCCTTTGACCCGTCGGGCGACGATCGCGCGGATCGCCTCCTCGTAGCCGGGCAGGCCGGGCGCCTCGGTCAGCTCCTTGAGCAGTGCCAGCGACGTCTTGTCCACGGTCCGTCTCCTCAGGAGAAAGGGCGGTCGGGATCTTCCGCAGCGATTATAGCTGGCGAGGCGGGGAAGGCAAGGGCCGCGCGCCGCGGCGAGTCCGACCGTGGATGTTGGGGTTCCTTCTTCACTCGTCCTCGTTGTCGTCGTCGTCCTCGTCGTCGATTGTGCCGCCGTAGCGCCTGTGGACCGCCGGCGCGCTGAGATCTCGACGACTGGGGAGGCGGGACCGTCGCGTCGCGTTGAGCCTGCGGAGTTGTCGGGAGTCGAACCGAGGACGAGGACGACGACGAGGACGATCCAGAACGCCGAGCCACGGTCCCCAAGATCCGGGGCCAGGCTCGCGCCGCGGCTGCCCTTTGTCCGTTGACGCGCGGGTGGCGTCCTGATAGAATCCTCCGAGAACGGGCGGCAGGGAAGAAGGACTCGGCGATGGCTGTGCTGAGTGTTGGGATCGATCTCGTGGAGATCGAGCGGCTGGACGAGGTGATGCGCCGGCGCGGCGAGCGGTTCACCCGCCGGGTCTTCACGCCGGCCGAGCGGGCCTACTGCGACGGGCGGCCGCGGCCGGTGATCCACTACGCGGGCCGCTTCGCCGTCAAGGAGGCGGTGCTCAAAGCCCTGCGCACAGGATGGGTCAAGGGCATTTCGTGGCAGGACGTCGAGGTCGAGAGCGGCCCTGGCGGCGAGCCGTCGGCGGTTCTTTCGGGCGGCGCGCTGGAGCGCGCGGAGGCCATGGGCCTCACGGAGCTCCACATCTCCATCGCCCACACCGACCACTATGCCGTCGCCACCGCCGTCGCAGAGGGATAAGGGCCTCCTGCGCACTATGCGCGCAGGGCGGGCTGAGGAAAACTCGGACTGGGCACACCTTATGGGATCGAGCGGCTTTGCGGTCGATCCCGTAAGGCTTGCTCTTCGCTGGCAAGTGGTGTGGCTGCGGAGTTGTTGAAGAGGCAAACAAAACCAACGGAGTTGGCTTTGTTTTCTAGTGTGCCCAGCCCGAGTTTTCCTCTCGTGTTGCGGCCGCGGGCCGCGTTAGGCTGGGCACATGGGGCAGCTTGAGGGCAAGGTGGCGGTGGTGACGGGCGGGTCCCGCGGGATCGGCCGCGCCATCGCGCTCGCGCTCGCGGGGGAGGGCGCCGCCGTGGCGGTGAACTACCGCGTGCGGGCCGACGCCGCCGCCGACGTGGTCGCAGCCATCGAAGGGGCAGGGGGCAAGGCCATCGCCGTCCAGGCCGACGTCCGCGACGCCGATGCGGTCAAAGCCCTGATGAAGACGGCGAAGGCCGAGCTCGGCGGCGTGGGCATCCTGGTCAACAACGCGGGGGTGCTCCGCGACAACTACCTCGCCTTCATGAGCGAGGCGCAGTGGGACGAGGTGGTGGACACGTCGCTGAAGGCGGCGTTCCTGTGCACGAAGGCCGCGTCCCGGATGATGATGTCCGCCCGGTGCGGGCGCATCATCAACATCTCCTCCGACGCCGCCCTGGTGGGCGACATGCAGCGTGCGAACTACTGTGCGGCGAAGGCCGGCCTGCTCGGCCTCACCCGCGCCGCAGCCCGCGAGCTGGCGCCCTACGGTGTGACGGTCAACGCCATCGCACCGGGCATCATCGAGACCGACATGACCGCCGACATGGCCGAAGACAAGCGCGAGACCCTCGTCGGCCTCATCCCGCTCGGCGCCTTCGGCCAGCCCGAGGACGTCGCGGCCATGGCCCTCTTCCTGGCCTCCGACGCCGCGCGCTACGTCACAGGCCAGGTATTCCCTGTCGATGGCGGGCTCAGCCTGTGAGGAGCGCCGTGCGCACCGTCGTCCTGCTCATCGCCGCCTGCGCCGCCACGGCGCGCGGAGCATCCGAGCCCAGCATCTGGGACCAGGTGCTCCAGCGCTACACCCGCCCCCGCGCCGTCGTCGGCGGCGGCAAGCTCCACCTCCTCTACCAGATCAAGAAGGACCCCCAGACGCCGGTCATGACCGGCTGCCGCATCCTCGTGCCCGGCGAGGGGTGGGGGGATGAGGTGAAGCTGCACAACGCGTACCTGACCGCCGCGTGGTTCGCCGACGCGCTCATCCTCTTCCGCGAGAGCAGCTACTCGATCTACGGCGACGAGGTCTGGAGCAGCCCGGCGTGGCCCGAGGGGTGGCCCGAGACGTGGGCGCCCAGCGGCGCCTGTCGCGTGGGGCAGGAGCTCTGGGTCTTCGGCACGACCGAGGAAGACGATGCGCATCAGCTCCGCGCCGCGCGCTTCACCCGCGGCGAAGGCCAGGGGCAACTGGCAGGCCCGGAGTTCGTCGGGGCAGCGCTGACGCCTGCATCGAAGCCGCTCGACGCCCGCGCCGTGACGCGGGGGGCCGCCGCCGAGCTCTTCTGGCTCCAGCAGCTCGACACGGCGACGACCCACCAGGGGGCCAACGAGCTGTGGACAGCGCGCTTCGACGGGGAGCGCTGGACCGAGCCCCAGCGGGTGCCGCTGCCGTACCGCAACGCCGACTACGCGGTGACCGTCTACGAGGGCCGGCCCTGGGTGTTCGCCAAGGGCCGGGGCCAGGGGGTGTCGGCCGAGCATCCGATCCAGGTGGTCCGCTCGACTGACGCGGGATGGGCGGCACCCGAGGTGGTGCCGACCACGGCGGACCGCAGCAAGATGAACTGGACGTACGACATCGCGGCGGCGACCTTCGAGGACGCGCCGCTGCTGGTGCGGGCCCAGACCGCCAACCTGTCGATCCTGCGCTGGCGCGACGGCGCCTGGAGCCAGGAGGAGACACTCTCAGAGGTCCCCCTGTGGCCGACGTACGCGGTGCCCTGGGTGCTGGCAAACGGGGTGGCGGTGCTCGTGCTGCTGCCGCTGGCGGCGTGGTGCGCCTTCCGCGCGACGCGGCGCTCGCGGGTGCTCGTCCTGGCACCCGGCGTTCGTGTCCGGGCCGCGAACTGGGGGCGGCGGGCCTCAGCCGTCCTGCTCGACGGGCTCCTGACCATGTTCCTCTGGCAGCTCGTCCTGCGGGTCATCCTGTTCTTCTACGACTACGACGAGGAGGCGCAGTGGCTGCCGGTCCTTATGGTCGGCCTCCATCTCGTCGTCTTCTACATCTACTTCGTGGTGTGCGAGGGGCTGTGGGGCCAGACGCTGGGTAAGCGGCTGGCGAACATCACGGTTATCGGGCGGGACGGGCGGCCGGCGACTCTGCGCGCCGCCATCGTCCGCAACCTGTTGCGCCCGCCTCCGCTCATGATGCCCTTGGCCTACGTCGTCGGCACCATTGTGGTGCTCGTCACGCCACGGTGGCAGCGACTCGGCGACCTGCTCGCCGGCACCCTCGTCGTCGAGCTTCTGCCGCAGGACGCGGCCGGATCATAAGCGCTGGTGGACGGGCGGGCGAAGGCAAGGGGCCTATCGGGCATGCATCGCTTCTACGTCGAGCGCATCGGGGATGACAAGCACGTCTGGCTGGAGGGCGCGGAAGCGCGCCATCTGAGCCGCGTGCTGCGCGTCACCGTCGGCGACGAGGTCGCCGTCTTCGACGGCAGCGGCATCGAGTGCATCGGCGTGGTGGAGCGGGTGGATCGGGCGCGCGCGAAGATCGAAATCCTCAGGCGGGAGCGGGTGGACCGCGACCCGAAGGTGGCTGTGACCCTCGGTGTGGCGCTGGTGAAGAGCCGCGCCATGGCACTGGTGATCGAGAAGTGCTGCGAGATGGGCTTGCGGGAGATCGTGCCCGTCGAGATGCGGCGCAGCGTGCCCCGCGTCGCCGACAAGGAGGCGACGCTCCTCGAACGATGGCGGCGCTACGCCATCGAGGCATCCAAGCAGTGCGGCCGCACCACGATCACCACCATCGCCGCGCCGCGGCCGCTGCGGGCTTTCCTCGCCAGGGCCGACGACTACGACGTGGCCCTGGCCTGCACCACGGAGGGCGACGCGCCACACCTCCGAGAGGTGCTTGCCGCCCACGCCGGCGCCGGGTCCGTCTGCTACCTGATCGGCCCCGAGGGCGGCTTCGAGGCCGAGGAACTCCGCTGCGCACAGGACTACGGCTTCGTGCCCGTCTCCCTGGGCAAGAGCACGCTGAGGACCGAGACCGCCGCCACCGCGGCCCTGGCAGGTATCCTCTACCATTACGAGAGGTGAGGAAGGGAACGGTGGATGAGTGGATGGGTGGATGAACGGATAATTGGATAACTGGATGATTGGATGATTGGATGATTGGATGATTGGACGGGTGGTTGGGCGCGGCGGATCTGTGTGTGAGCAGAGGCGGGCCGAGAGCCATTGTGAGCTGACTGGCAGGATCCGGGTCTTCGACGTCTTCCACCGTCTGAGTCTTCTGCTCCTGCATCCGTCCATTCATCCATCCATCCATCCATCCACATCCCCTCATCCATCGACCCTCTTTCCCAACGCCATCTGAGCCCACTCCAATGCCCATCATCTCCCTGAGCAACGTGACGAAGGCCTTCGGCACCCAGGTGCTCGTCGAGGGGGCCACCGTGTCGGTGGACGCCAGCGACCGGATCGGTGTGGTCGGCGCAAACGGGACGGGGAAGACGACTCTCCTGCGCCTGATGGCAGGGCTCGAGGAGCCGACGGGGGGCGCGGTGCACGTGGCGCGGGGCACGCGGCTCGGCTTCCTGGCTCAGGAGCCGGATTTCGGCGGCCACGGCAGCGTGCTCGACGCCGCGCTCTCCGCGTTCACCCGCGTGCACGAGCTCGACGTGCGGATCGCCGCGCTGCGCGAGCAGCTCGCCGACGGCACCGGCGAGACCGAGCGCCTGTTGGCCGAGCAGGGCGAGCTCGAGCACGAGTTCGAGCGCCTTGGCGGCTACACCATCCGCCAGCGGGCCGAGGCGGCGCTCCACGGCATCGGCTTCCACGGCGACGCCATCCACGCGCCCGTCGAGCAGCTCAGCGGCGGCGAGCGCAGCCGCCTCGCCATCGCCCATCTGCTGCTCGGCCAGCCCGATGTCCTCCTGCTCGACGAGCCGACGAACCACCTGGACATCGACGGCCTGGAGTGGCTCGAGGCCTTCCTCACCCGTTTCGGCGGCGCCGCCGTCGTCGTCTCCCACGACCGCCGCTTCCTCGACGTCTTCGCGACCAGGATGCTGGACCTCGACGACACGCAGGCCGAGCTCTATCGGGGCAACTACGCGGCCTATCTCGTCCAGAAGGCCGAGCGGATGGCCCGCCGCCGCAAGCTCTACGACGCCCAGCACCAGCGTCTGGCGAAGGAGGCGGACTTCATCCAGCGCTACATCGCCGGCCAGCGGGGCCGCGAGGCCAAGGGCCGGCGCAAGCGCCTCGCGCGGGTCGAGCGGCGCGAAAGGCCCGCCGACCGCAAGCAGGTGGCTGTCCGGATCCCTCCCGCCGTGCGCAGCGGCCATGTCGTCGTCAGCGTCCAGGGCCTGGCCAAGGCATTCGGCGGCCGCGTCCTTTTCGACGGCCTCGACCTCGAGGTGACCCGCGGCGAGCGCATCGGCATCGTCGGGCCCAATGGCGCCGGCAAGACCACACTGCTGCGGCTCCTCATCGGCGAGGAGGAGCCCACCGCGGGGCAGACGCGACTCGGCCACAACGTCCAGCCCGGCTACTACCGCCAGGACCGCAACGACCTCGACCCCAAGCAGACCATCCTCGACGCCGTGTGGGAGAAGGCGCCCACGGCGCGGGCAGGGGAGCTCCGCAACCTGCTCGGCCTGTTCCTCTTCGTCGGGGACGACGTGTTCAAGAAGGTCGGCAACCTGAGCGGCGGCGAGCAGGCCCGGGTCGCGCTCGCCCGCCTGATCCTCGCGGCGCCGAACCTGTTGCTGCTCGACGAGCCGACGAACCACCTGGACATCCCGTCGCGGCTCGCGCTCGAGGACGCGCTGAACGCCTTCGAGGGCACCGTGCTGCTCGTCTCGCACGACCGCTACGTGCTCGAGCGCTGCGCCGACAAGATCCTGGAGGTCCGCGACGGCCGCGCGAGGCTCTACCAGTGCCCCTACTGGCGCTACGCCGAGCGCGCGCGGGACGAGGGAGTCGGGGCGGCGGCCCCACCTGCGGACAGGCCGAAGGGGACGGCCCGGCCGCGGCGAGGGGCCTCCAGGCGCAAGCCCAGGCCCATCGAGGTCGTCGAGAGGCTCATCCTCGAGCGCGAGGAGGCCGTCGGAACCCTCGTGAACGCCATGTCCGACCCCGAGCTCTACCGGAGCCCAGAGACGGCCCGCACCCTGAGCGCTCAGCTCGAGGCCGTCCGCACCGAGCTCGCCCGCCTCTACGACGAATGGGACGAAGCCGCCGACGCGGCGACATGACGCGGGGCACGCGTCGTGGACGCATGCCCCGCGAGTGGCTGGTGACCTTGAGGCGGGCTACTTGGGCACGTTGGCCTCCCGTCCGTGGAGATGATCGATGACGGGGACGATGTCGCCTGCGGCGCCGCCAGCGAGGCCGAATGCCTTGGCGGCCGCGGCACGGTAGTCGAAGTCCTTGTGCGCCGCGGCGCTCCCGAGGACGGCCTGGGCCTCCTTGGGTAGCGCGGGCAGGGAGCTGGAGCACGCGCCGATGGCTTCGAGGAGGGCGAGGCCAAGGGGCTTCGAGGTCTTGGGGTCCTTGTAGGCGTTGGCGAGGTACGTCACAGCGCGGGCCGCTCTGAGGTGCTGGACGGCGCGGACGGCGGGGATGCGGACCGCGTCGGGCTGTGTGCGGCTGGCGAGCGCCCGCAGGAGGGCGGGGAGGGCCTGCTCGAGCTTGAAGATAGAGGTGGCTGGGTCGATGGAGGCGAGGGTCCTGGCGGCCGAGGAGGCGTAGGCGACGCTGAGGCCCGCGTCCTTGGGCTCTGGGGCCTTGGCAAGGACCTCCTCGACGACGGCCTGGACGCTCTGCTTGTCGAAGGGGGTGGTGAGGAAGGCGACGTTCTCCTTGGCCAGTCGCTTCTTGAGGGCGGGCAGGTTGCCCTTGGTGGTCACGACGATGACGGGTGCGGCGGCGATGGAGTAGACCTGGCGGAGGCTGGCGAGCACGGCTGTGACGTCCACCTCGTTCATGCCGGCGCTCACGACCAGGAGGTCCTTGGGCGGGAGCTCCTTTGCGCGTCGGATGGCGTCCTGGAGTCGGCGCGCGATGACGGGGGTGACGGCGCAGTCGAGGAGGAGGCCGCGGATCTGGTCGGCGCGGGTCTCGTCGTCATCGACGAGGAGGGCGACCCGCTCGGCGGTCTCGGCGAGGGCGTCGGAGAGGTTGGCGAGGACCTTGTCGCCGTCGCGTATGGGGTGGTGTGGGTTGATGGCGACGATTGCCTCGGCGGCGCGGTAGCGCACCTTGCGGTGCGGCGTGTAGGTGAGGGCATCGAGGAGCGGGGCGCCGTCGAGGGCGATGGCGTAGGGGTTGCCCTGTGGCTCGGGCTCCTCGGGCTTCTCCTCGGGCTTGGGGCCCCACCAGGTCATCAGCCGTCCGATGCCCCTGGCCTTGCCCGTCTTCTTCTTCCGCTCCTTTTCCATCTGCTCGAGCACCTCGGGGGGCGGGGGCGGCTCGGGGAGGGCGGCGCCGTCGGCGACCTCCTGGAGGGCATTGATGCAGGAGACGGCGATGTCGGTGCGCCCGTCGCGGAGGCTGCGGCGCAGGGCGGCGTAGAGGAACTTCGGCCCGGCGGCGTGCCCGACGAGCGGCGCGTGCTTCAGCCGTTCGGCGATCGGTTTGGCCAGCGCGGCCTCCTTCTCGAGCTCGGGGGTGAGCTGCTTGCCTTCGATGCTCTGGAAGAAGTCGCTGATGAAGCTCTGCTGCGCGAAGTAGCAGCAGACGATGAGGGGGACGGCCGGGTCGAAGCTCGGCTCGGCGAGCAGGGCGTTGCGGCAGGCGACCTCGGCCATCCGGTAGGGGTAGAGCGGCTCAGGCACGGCCTCGGAGACCAGGGCCTTCTGCGCGTAGTCCCACTCCCAGACGCGGTACTCGTAGAGGTGGGGGAGGATGACCTTGCGGTCCCTCTCGTAGTAGCGCTCGGCGAGGGTGAGGAAGGCGAGAGGAGCGTGGGTCTGGAAGATGGCGGGGTCCTTGGCGATGGCGGCGATGGCCTTGCGGGCGGCGCCGACCACGAGCGGGTGACCCTTGGGGTTCTGAGCTGCACACAGGAGCATGGGGACGGCGCGGGAGTCGCCGATGGCCTCGAGGGCGCCGATGACGATCTGCTGGATCATCGTGTCGGGGCACTTCAGGCATTCGCAGATGGCGGGAACGGCGATGGGACCGAGGTTGGAGAGGACGTGTGCGGCGTAGGCCCGCAGGCGGGCGTCGTCGTTCTTGACCATGAAGGCGATGAGATGGGGGACGGCATAGTCGCCCGCGAGTATGAGCTCCTCGATGGCGAAGGTCCGCTCGAGGAAGCCTTTGGAGAGGCCGATGACGAGCTGGTCGATGTACTTGGGGTCGCGGAGCTGGCGGATGCGGCCTTTCTTGGCGATGTGCAGCAGCTTCTCGGCGGCAGCCTTGAACTTCGGGTCCTTGCTCTCCATGACCGCGTCGATGAAACGCGCGACCGCCACCTTATAGAGGTTCGCCACGATCACCGAGTCGGGCTTGATGGCGAGTGCCTGCTGGAGGATCTCGGTGGCCTGCTGGTACTCCTTGCGGTCGAGGTGGACAAGGGCCTTGCGGAAAAGCTCCTTGACCTTCTTCGTCTCCTCGGAGTCCTTGGGCTCAGGCTCGAGGGTGGTGACCTTGGGCTCGGGCTTCGGGAGGTCGAGCTTGGGGGCCGGCTTGGCGGCGGCCTCGGGCTTGGCTCCCTCGGCCTGAGCGAGGAGGACGCCGTCGAGCTTGGTCGTGGGCGCAGCGGGCGGTGCGGCGAGGAGGGCCGGGGCGGGCCGCTCGGCGGGTGCGGGCCGCGGTGCCAGGGCGGGCGCGGTCACCGGCCGGCGGGCCGGCGCCGCGACGCGGGGCGGCTCGGGCCTCGCGGCGACGTCGGGCGGCGGTGTGGTGCGGTACTCGGCGGTCAGCTCGACGCTGCGGCCTGCGAAGAGCTTGTCCGCGGTCAGGACCCAGGTGGCCTCGCAGCCGCTGACGCGGTCAGCATTGCTGGTGACAATGGCGCCGGGGAAGCTGACGGTGTAGGTGAGGTGGGCTTTTTCGAGTGCCGCGCGGGTCTTGAGCATCTCGAGGGCGATGGCCTCCTTGCGCGCGGCGTCGGGCGCCTTGGCCTGGCTGTTGAGATAGCCGTTGCCGAGGGTCTCGCGGTAGGCGAATGTGCCTTGCTGGGTCGGCTCGATGGCGGTCGCGGTGTGGAGGAAGCCGGCGCGGCAGCGCAGGCGTGTGACGTCGGCGAACTCGATGTCGGCGGTGTGGACGGTCGCGTCGGCCGCGTCCTGCTTGCGTGTGGGCAGGACGGTGGCGCCGGAGTAGGCGCCAGGGAAGATCTCGACGGAGTCCGCCGGGGCGCCCTTCGGGACGCGCAGGCGCACGGTCTGCCGCCCGGAGCGGTCCGGAGCGATGGTGCGGCGGACGTCGATCTCGACGCAGCCGGCGGCCATCATGAGGGCGAGTGCGATCGGGCAGGTCGCGCGGGCAAGCCGTCTGGGCATTCCGGGGTCCTCCTTGCGGGGTGGCATCAGGGGGTCTCCTGGAGGATCAGGTCCTCGTAGGTCTCCCGTCGTCGGATCACGCGGTAGCGGTCGCCATCGACCAGCACCTCGCACGGTCGAGGCCTGGCGTTGTAGTTCGAGCTCATGGCGTAGCCGTATGCGCCGGCGCTGAACACGGCGAGGAGGTCGCCCTGCTGGACTGGCGGGAGCGCGCGCTCCTTGGCCAGGAAGTCGCCGCTCTCGCAGATCGGCCCGACCACGTCGGCCGGCGCGTAGCCGTTGTCCTCGAACGGCGCGTCGCTCGCCACGGGCCAGACCCGGTGGTGGGCCTGGTAGAGCGACGGGCGGATCAGGTCGTTCATCGCCGCGTCCACCACCACGAAGCGCCGGCCCGGCGTCTGCTTGAGGTGCACGACCCGGGTGAGCAGCACCCCGGCGTTGCCGACGATGTAGCGGCCGGGCTCGAGGATAAGCTGGACGCCGAGGCCCTCGATCTGTGGGAGGAGCAGCTCGGCGAAGGCCTCGGGCGGCGGCGCCTGGCCCGGCTCGTAGTCGATGCCGAAGCCGCCGCCGATGTTGATGTACTCGATGGGGCCGGTCGGCGGCTGGAACTCGGTGGCGAAGGCGATGATCTTCCGCAGCGCCTCGGCGTGGGGCTCGAGGTCGGTCACCTGGGAGCCGACGTGGCCGTGGTAGCCGACGAGCCGCACGTTCGGCCGCTCGCCGATCCTCTCGACGATGCGGCGCGCCGCTGCGAAGTCGATCCCGAACTTGCTGTCCCGCTTCCCCGTCGAGATGTAATCGAGGGTCTTGGGGTCCACGTCGGGGTTGAGCCGCAGGGCGACGGGGGCGGCGATGCCCATCGCGCCGGCCACGCGGTCGATGAGAGCGAGCTCGCTCTCGGACTCGACGTTGAACATGAGGATGCCGGCCTCGAGGGCCTGGCGGATCTCCGCCTCGGTCTTCCCCACGCCGGCGTAGACGGTCCGAGACGGGGCGCCGCCCGCCTTCTGGACGAGGAAGAGCTCGCCGCCGGAGACAATGTCGAAGCCCGCGCCCATGTCGGCGAGGAGCCGGAGGACCGCGAGGCTGCCGTTGGCCTTGACGGCGTAGCACAGGAGGGGGGCGACGGGCGCGAAGGCCTCAGCGAGGCGGCGGTAGCTCTCGACGATCGCCTGCCGGCTGTAGACATAGCATGGCGTATCGACCTCGCGGGCGAGGTCGGCCAGGCTCACGTCCTCGCAGGTCAGGCAGCCGCCTCGGTAGGTGAACGCTTCCATGACGCTCCGGGGGTTCGGCCAAGAAGGACTTCTGCCACGGACTGCTAGTCCTCGTCGTCTCTCCACTCGAGGCGGAACGTCTCGCGGGTGCCGAGCAGGAGCTCGTGGCCCTGGTCGCGCAGGTCCGAGATGACGACGCGGTCGATCCGCTCGCCGTCTACGAACGTGCCGTTCGAGCTCAGATCCTCGATCTCGATGTTGTCCGCGTCATAGCAGGAGATCCGGGCGTGCTTGCGCGACACCGTCTTGAAGTCCTGCGCCGCATCGCGTTCCGACTCATCGAGCGCCAGCCACGTCTTGCAGCGCTGGAGCGAGATGTCGCAGCTCCGGCTCCGGCCGATCACCACTGTGGCGCCGACCGCGAGAGGATACTCCTCGCCATCGACGAAACCTGCCGTGCCGGTAAGCACGGGGCCTCCGGACAATGACCCATCCTCCTGCTGCTGGGCACCGGCCTGTGCGGACGCAAGGCTAACAGAACATTGTGCCAAATGCAAGCGCAAATGCCACATGCCCCGAAAAACCAAGCCCGCCCTAACCCGTGCCGCACCCGCGCCTTGGACCGAGCGACCGGCCCCGCTCGCGGGGACTCCTGCTGGGGATAACTGCCGGTCCGCCGGCCGGCTTGCCAGACCACGCCACCGGCCCCCTGCCTCTGGCCGCGGCTCCTGACCGCTCATCCGCCGTCCGCAGGCTCCGGCAGCGGCTCGTACGCGGCGACCTTCCAGCCGATCC
>CAZDNN010000075.1:0-16598 GCA_964506385.1 uncultured Planctomycetota bacterium | reverse complement strand
CGGCGTAGCGGGCATCGGCGGTGAGGGCGAGCATCCGCCAGTTCCACATGGCGTTCCCGATGTTCGCGCAGGTCTCGTTGTAGGCCGTGCGGTTGGGGAGCTGGTAGTCGCGGCCGAATGCCTCGTGGACCTTGTCGCCGCGTTCGGACACCCCGTGATGGAGGGTGCCGATGCCGCCGGTGATGTACATCCTGCGCCCGGTCATGTTCGTCCAGATGCGCTCGAGGGCCTGCATCAGCTCCCTCTCGCCGGTCTCGGCGACGACGTCGGCGGCGCCGCAGTAGAGGTAGGCGGCGGTGACGGCGTGTCCGACGGCCTTCGTCTCCTTGCGCAGGGGCACGCGGTTCTGGTTCTGGTCGCCGGGATGCCGCTCGCCGGGCAGGTTGGGGGCCGAGCCGCGCATGGTGACGAAGATGTCGGCGAGCTCGAGGTACCGCTTGTCGCGCGTCGTGCGATAGAGCTCGACGAGGCCCATGATGTTCGACGGGTTCCAGCCGTAGAGCGCGAGGCGCTTGGGCCTGGGCTGGAAGACGCCGTAGAGGTAGTCGGCGAGCTTGCGGGCCACGGCGAGGAAGGTGTCCTTGCCCGTGGCGCGGTGGTGGATGCAGGCTGCGGTGAGCAGGTGGCCCATGTTGTAGAGCTCGTGGTGATGGCGGTGCTGCCAGCGCTGCTTGTCGGTGAGCTGGATCTGGGTGCAGATGTAGCCGTCGGGCTCCTGGGCCTTGGCGATGAGGTCGATGTACTGGTCCATGAGGCGGTCGAGCTTGGGGTCGCGGGTGACGGCGAAGACGTAGGCGACGGCCTCGAGCCACTTGTAGCAGTCGCCGTCGCCCCAGAACGTGCCGCGGTGCTTGCCCTTCGCCAGCCCGGCGGCGACGGCGAAGTTGTCGAGGCACGCGGCGTTGTTCGGATGGTGAAGCGCCTTCTCCATCTCGGGGAGGGTCACGGTGCGGCATCGCTCGAAGCGCTCGGCCCAGAAGCCATCGGTCCAGCGCACGGCCTCGACGGGCAGGCTCCGCAGCTTGGCGTGCGGGCTCGACGACGTATCGGCCACGTGCGTCCCGGCCGCGGCACACAGCATCGGCAGGACGAGCAGGACGCCGCCGGCCAGCAGGCATTCGGTCGACATGGGATGCCTCCTCTCAGGGCGCGGGACTACCGGTATTGCTCGAAGAGGTCGCCCTTGGGCCAGCTCTTCACGGCGTCCGCCGCGCGGTGGACGAGGGGGTCGATCAAGGAGGCGAGGGCCTTCCCGCCCGGGCCGCTCCGCGTGTTGAAGAGCACTGCCCAGTTCAGCCCGTCGTGACGGCGGACGAGCAGGGTGGAGGTGCCGGCGAGGCCGCCGGTGTGCCAGTGGTTGGCCTTGCGCCCGACGGGCCGGACCCGCCAGCCGCAGCCGTAGTATGCGGCCCGAGGCTTCCCCTCCTCATCGTAGCCGGCAAGGCCCTTCGGACGGGCGAACATGGTGCGGATGCTCCCGGCGCTGAGGATGGGGCACTTCGGCGGCCGGTCGAAGGCCGAGGCGAAACGCACGAGGTCCACCGCAGAGGCGATCCAGCCGCCGTGGGAGTCCATCGCCTCCAGATACCAGCCGCCGTAGGGCCACGCCACGGGCTTGCCGAGCCGCGGGCCCAGGACGGCGTTGCGCCGCCGGCCCTTCTCGTCGTAGTAGCGGACCTCGCCAGGCGCGCGGCCTTCCAGGAGGGTCTTGCCGATGCGCATTCGCGTGATGCCGAGCGGGGCGAGGATGTGCTCGCGGACATATGCCTCGTAGGACTGCCCTGAGACGGCCTCGATGGCGCGGCCGAGGAGGCAGTAGCCGAAGTTCGAGTAGGCGTAGCGCTGGCCGGGATCGAAGTCCAGCGGCCTGCCCTTCATTACGCGGATGATGTGGTCGGGCTTCGCCGGGGGCTCGACGCCGAGCATCTCGGCGAACCGAACCGACTGGAACATCGGGTCGAGAGAGACGTCCCGGTCGAACCCTGCGGTATGGCGGAGCAGGTGCAGGATGGTGATCTTGCCGAGGCGCGGATCGACCTTCGCCCCCTCGGGCAGGTGGGGCTGGTGCTTGAGGATGCTGAAGATCTTGTCGTCGAGCCTGAGCTTGCCGCGCTCGACGAGCTGGAGCACGGCGACGGCCGTTATGGGCTTCGAGATGCTGGCGATGCGGAAGAGCGAGGTCGGCTCGACCGGCTCGCGGGTCTTGCGGTCGGCGACGCCGAAGCCGCGCGCGTAGACGAGACGGCCGTCTTTCGTCACGGCCAGCGCGGCGCCCGGGGCCTTGTGCTCGGTGACGAAGGCGATCATTAGATCGTCAAAGGGCTTCAGGTCGGGATTGGTCTTCCCGGTCACGGGCGTACCCCCCAATGCGCGGGCCGCGCACAGCGCGAGCAGGCAGGGCCAGCAGACAAGATGAGGCCGACGGGCGGCCCTGCCGCGGCTACTTGAGGAAGAGCTCAACGACGGGGACCTCGACATCGGGCTTGACGACAGGGAGCTCGAGGGTGATGGTCTTCGTGTCCTTGCCCTCGATAGACTGCATGTGGGGGTTCGGCTGGGAGAACTTGATCTCGGAGGCGTCGTGGAGGAGCTGGGCATACTCGACGCGGCCGGCGAAGCCGTCGAGGTGGAGGTGGCGGAAGGGCCAGGCGAAGACGTGGACGTAGAGCCGCTTCGTATCTGGGTTGTAGGTCAGCCGGCAGTCCTGCGGCCGCTTGAATCGGGCGGGTGCCGCGGTGCAGCCGTAAATGGAGCGTCCGCAGCGCTTCATCCAGCGGCCCATGCCGGCCAGGCGGTCGAGGGCGCGGGCGTCGAACTCCCCACGGGCCGTCGGGCCGACGTTGAGCAGCAGGTTCCCGCCCTTGCTGACGACCTCGATGAGCATCCGCAGGAGCTGGCCGACGCTCTTCCACGTCGTCTCGTCGCGGTGATAGCCCCAGGAGCCGCTGAAGGTCTGGCACGTCTCCCACACCACCCGCTGGCCGTTCACCTCGACCCACCTGCGGGGCATGAACTGCTCGGGCGTCTTGATGTCCCACCCGCCCGGCACGTCCATCAGGTCGAGGCGATCGTTGACGATGATGTTGGGCATCAGCTCGCGGGTCAGGGCGAGCAGCGTCTCGCTCTGCCAGTCGTCGCGGCCCTTGCCGCTGCCGTCCGGCTTGGGGTAGGAGAAGTCGTAGAAGAGCACGTCCACCTGCCCGTACTGGGTCAGCAGCTCGCGGATCTGGCCGTGGACGTAGGCGGCGTACTTCGCCTGGTCGCGGCCTTTGTTCATCTTCGCGCGGTCGGGATGGTTGCGGTAGGGTCCGATGTGGGGGTCGAGGACGTAGTGGGGGTGATGCCAGTCGATGACGGAGTAGTAGAAGCCGATCTTGAGGCCGCGGGCGCGGAAGGCCTCGACCATGGGCCGCAGGAGGTCGCGGCCGGCGGGGGTGTTGGGCGCCTTGTAGTCCGTCAGCTTCGTATCCCAGAGGCAGAAGCCCTCGTGGTGTTTGGTCGTGACGACGAAGTACTTCATCCCCGCGTCGGCGGCGGCCTGTGCCCAGAGGCCGGGATCGTAGAGATCGGGGTCGAAGCGGGTGAAGTACCTGGCGTCGTAGACCTCGGTCGGGATCTCCTCGCGGTGCTTCAGCCACTCGTGTCGCGCGCCCAGCGCGTAGAGTCCCCAGTGGATGAACAGCCCGAAGCGATCCTCGACGAACCAGCTCGTGTCGCCCACCGTCGGTCGCACCTTCGCCATCGTCGGCTCCTCTCCGGAAACGGCCAGCAGGGCCCGCGGAACGCGGCGAGCAGTATGGCAAGTGGGCGCGGACCCGTCAAGCGCACTCACGGCGTCGGGTTCAGGCCGGGCAGGCAGGAGAGCGGCACGGCGACGCGGGCCGACTTCATGGGACAGCACTGCTGGCCCACCCGCACATGCCCGGCCAGGCCGAGCAGCTTCGTGGCGGCGAACTCGCCCATTGAGCAGTGCGTGGCGACGAGCCTGAAGCGGCAAGCCGCAGGCCTCAAGCCTCGAGCCTCACGCCTCATTCGTGCCGATTCGTGTGGATTCGTGGCTCGCCCGCCTCTCTGCATCCTTGGCGAGCTTGGCGACCTTGGCGGTACACCCCACTTGCCTCCTGCCTCTTCTCCGCGTCCTCTGTGCCTCTGTGGTCAGTCCTGTCTGCGTTCATCCGCGGTTCCCCCTCCTCTCCTACTCGGCGTTGGGCGTGGTCTCGCCGGGGAGGTCGCCGATGGCGAACTGTATGCCGGCGAGGATGTGGCGTAGGAACGTGGGGTTGGCGTAGGTGCGGGGGTCGTGGCCGAGGGTGGTGTAGAAGACGCGGCCTGTGCCATAGGGGCGGACGTAGCTGATGGCGTAGTGCTTGTCGGGGCGCTTGCCGGGGTCCTTCATCGCGTCGAGGTCGAGGCTGAGGAGGATGCGGAGCTTCTTGGGGTCGTGGGGTGCGCGGAGGAAGTAGATCTCGTCGTGGATCTTCCACGGCTTGCCCTCGAGGCAGGCGACGAGGGGGTGGCTGGGGTCGTCGATCTTGAGCACGAGGTCCTGGTAGATGTGGCCGCCGTAGTATCCACCCATCATTTCGCCGTAGTCGGGCCAGCCCTGGAGGGCGCAGGTGGCGGCGTGGATGCCGACGATGCCCTTGCCTGGGATGACCTTGCCGTCGCGGCGGGTGACGCCCTTGACGAACTCGAGGATGGACTGCTTGATGGCGGCGTCCATCTTCTTCGCGGCGGCCTTCTGCTCGGGGTCGAGCTGGCCGAAGTTGGCGGGGAGGAAGGGGTCGCGCTCGTGGATGTTGTTCATCACGAGGGCGTCGTAGCGCGGGAGGGCGTCGCCGAGGAGGAGTCGGGGGTCGTCGGTGACGGTGACCTCGAAGGCGCCGGACTTGGCGGCGAGGATCTTGAGGGCCTCCTCGGCGAAGGCGTTGGGGGTATGTGTCCAGGCGTGTCCCCAGGCGAGGACGCGGCGTGGCTTGGCGGGCCTGGCGGGCGGAGTCGCGGGGCAGGCGGCCTCGATGGCCTTGAGTTCCTGGGGGTTGGGGCCGCGGACGTTCTTCGCCTTCATCCTGGCGGCGCGGGCGTCGGGCGGGGTCGGGCCAGGCCCGGTCTTCTTCGGGATGTCGGGACGCGGCTCGGCGGGCGCGTCGAGGTCGCCGGCGGCGAACTGGATGGCGTCGAGATAGAACTGGAGGACCTGGGAATTCCAGTAGAGGTCGGCGCGGTGGCCGAAGGAGGTGTAGAAGACGCGGCCCTTGCCGTGGGGCTTGACCCAGGTGAGGGCGAAGTCGTAGTCGCTCCGCTGGTCCCAGCGGATCCACTTGACGCCCATATTCGTCCTGGAGACATCGACGGACATGAGGACGCGGAGCTTTCGGCGGTCGTAGGGCTTGCCGTATTGGTAGATCTCATCGGCGAGGCGGAAGGGCTTTCCGCCGAAGGCCGCCACGAGCGGGTGCTCGGGCTCCTCGACGTCGATGCCGATCTCCTCGTTCCACGGGTGGCCTATGAACTTGCCGCCGAGCAGCTCGGCGAACTCCGGCCACTGGCGGTTGGCCGCGATGGCGAAGTGGGTGGCCACGATGCCGCCGCCGGCCTCGACCCAGGCGAGCAGGGTCTTGCGGAGCGCGGCCTCGACGGCTGCCTTGTCGGCGCCGAGCCGCTTGAAGGCGTCCTGCTGCATCTGCGCGTCGGTCGGCGCGATCCAGGCGCCAGAGGCGTTGTTCAGCACGATGGCGTCGAAGTCCTTGAGCTTCTCGGGCAGGAACATGGCGAGGTCGCCGCTGACGACGGGCGTGTAGGCGCCGCTCACCTCGCCGAGGGCCTGCATGGCGTAGCTGCCGTAGGGGATGCAGTAGCCCCTATGGGGGTCGCGGGCGTACAGGTGGTCGGGGGTGTTCCACACGAGCACCTTGCGTGCCTGCCTTGGCGCGACCCGCGGCTTCTGCGGGCACGCCGTGCGGATCTGCTTCTTGCGATGGTCGGGGATCTCCTCGACGGCCTGTGTCCTTGCCGCACACACTACGAGCGCTCCCATCGCAATCATCCACAGACGAGCACAGCCCATGGTCAACGCTCCTCCGAGCAGGAAAGGGTCAGGATTCGGTCCCGCCATGGGTCTGCGCGGCAACGGAGTCCGTGGTGCCGACCTCCTCGCCGATCTCATAGAGGAAGTCCGGCGAGATGTCCGCGCCGTTGTCCCACACGATCGTGTCCACCTCGCGGTTCACCTGCACGGTGGCGAAGTAGGCCACGTCCTTGAGGGGCTCGAAGATCTCGCCATCGAGGTACGGCTCCAGATCGACCCGCCGGACCGAGCCGTCCTCGAAGGTCAGCAGCAGTTCGTAGCCACCAGTGTACTTGGCGTCTCGCACGAAGTGCATGGGGGTGCTCCTACTGCAGAGGCGGGATCTTGCGGAGCGGCTTGTGAGCGGCGGCAAGCTCCCAGTCTCGCATCAACTCGTCGCGGTGCTCGAAGGTCCATTCCAGAACCAGTGAGATCACCCGGCGGGGAAGGCTTCCTTCGGTAAGTGTCAGATCCCTGATCGAGAACACGCCCGTCTGCCCTGCATACTTCGCATGGAAGTGGGGCGGCGCGTGGTCACGGTAGTACATGACGATCACGATCCCGAAGAACCGGCTGATCTCCGGTATTGTCCCTCCAATCCGTCAGCCATCTTAACACGGCGCGGCCGTAAGTGCGAGTGCCGCGTCACAGCGTCCACCCCTCGCGATAGGCGTCGTGGAGAGCCTTGTCGGCCTCGGGGTGGTTGACGATCTTGCATTCGAGCGGATCGTAGTCGAGGACGCCCTCGAAGCGGGTGGCGACGTTGCCGAGCATGTTGAACTCGGTGAGGGGCCCCGCGTAGTCGAAGCTCGCCCACGCCGGCGCCCCGCCGCGACAGGCGAGCAGCCAGTCGCGCTCGTGGCCCCGCGAGCGCGCGACCTCATGGGGGGCTTTGGTATCCACGTCCCTGAACTTGTCTTCGGGCAGGAGCTTGAAGGTGGCGTTGTGGGCGGTGGCGTGGATGCGGCCCTCGGTGCCGATGACCAGCAGGCCCGCCCACTCATCCCAGTCCTTCGGCCCCCACTTCACGTCGTGGCCGAGGATCTTCTTGAGGTCGTCGCGGATGCCGGGGCGGCTGCTGCCGTTGTGCCAGTGGAAGGTGATGGGCGGCAGCGTGCCGCGGGCGGGGAGGTGCCAGCGGACGTGCTCCCAGCGGGGGAAGGACAGGGGGTTGCGGGCCTCGACGTCGGCCTCGACTCTGATCCGCGGCTTCGTGGCGGGATCCGCGAACCACAGGGAATCGACCCTGAGGGCCATGAAGGGCAGGTTCTGGGTGTGGGACGCCCAGTTGCCGAGGTTGCCGGTGCCGAAGTCGCGCCAGCCGTGCCAGGCCATCCACTTGGGGTGGAAGGGCCGCATGGCGGCGGGGCCGAGCCAGAGGTCCCAGTTGAGGTAGAAGGGGATCTTCTGCTCGCCATCGGGCCTGGCCTTGTGGCTCGGGCCGCCCTGGTCGTTCCAGGCGTGGACCTCGGTGATGGTGCCGAGGGTGCCCTCGCGGATGAGCTCGAGGGCGCGGCGGAACTGCCCGCTGGCGGTCCCCTGGTTGCCCATAGACGTCGAAACCTCATGCTGCTTCGCAAGCTGGCGGAGGATGCGCGACTCGCGGACGGTGCGGGTCATCGGCTTCTCGACGTAGACGTGCTTCCCCGCGCGGATGGCTGCGGCGGAGGCCGGGGCGTGGCTGTGGTCGGGGGTGGCGATGACGACCGCGTCGATCTCCTTCCCCATCTTGTCGAGCATCACGCGGTAGTCGGCGAACTTCGGGAGGTCGGGGAACTTGCGGTACGCGACCGTCGCCTTCTTCTCGCTCACGTCGCACAGTGCCACCACGTTCTCCGCCTTCGGCATCGAGTTGACGAACGTCGTGCCGCGCCCGCCGCAGCCGATGAGCGCCACGCCGAGCTTCTCGTTCGCCGCATAGCTCCGCACGGACAGCGGGTTGGCGAGGACCACCAGCCCCGCTCCGCCGAGCGCCGCCTGGCGCAGGAACGCGCGCCGATCCATGTGCCTGCCTCCTTTCGCCCCGACGGACGGCCCCCTCGCACTGCCATATTGGGCCCCTCGCTCTGCCATGTCAACCTGCTGGAGCCACAGCGGCGTCGAGCCACCGCACTCCAGAGGCCCGCGTACGGCCGGTGACCCGTGAGACGGGCCTTCTGTGGAGTGCGGTGGCTCGACACCGCTTTCCCTTCTCGCGGAGCGAGCGATCCGGGGCCACGCCCGCAGGTGTGGGCGAAGATCACGGCGGAGCCCTGGGCGGCGCTGTCACGGCCTTCCGGCCCTCCGGAGCTCACCCACAGGCCCGGGTCACACCTCGGCCCGGGTGCGAGCGTTGACTTCGGGGCGGCGTGCGCTATACTGGCGTCACAGGGCCGGGGAGGGCTTTTGGATATGCGAATCCGTCGCGAGCAGATGGACGCGTTTCGCGCGCACATGGCCCGGCAGTTCGAGGGCCGGCTCGTCGCCGACGCCCACGAGCTCTTCCCCGATGAGTGCTCGGCACTGGGCGCCGAGGGCGTCCGCGAGCGGGTGCGGGGCGGCTGCGCCGCCGCCGAGGCCCACGGCTTCGAGACGGAGGCGGACATCGCGCGCTACGTCTACCTGATGTTCGCCCTCTGCCCGGACTTCGATACGAGCCCCCGCTATCCCTGGGCCGCCGCGATTCTCGGCGACGAGGCGCTCGAGCCGCCGCAGAAGATCGATGCGCTCTACGACAGGGCCGAGGCCGAGCGGACACCCACACCCGTCTGACGGAGCAGGCGATGTGCAACGTTGGTGAAGCGAGGAGGCGCGGCGGCCGCCACTCCTCCTCCCGCCGGCGCGGCAGCGCCGAAGAGCCATGCCCCCTGTTCCGCTACCGCGTCGTCGAGGTCGCCGAAGTGCTTGAGGATGGCAGCCAGACCACGGTGGACGAGGGCTACTCCCGCAAGCAGTTCATCAACCTCGAGCGCAGCGGATACCGCGGCCGCGGCCGCTTCGTCCGCCTCAAGGCACGCATCGCGCGGGTGGCGGGCGCCGGCACGCTCCGGGGCAGGACCGTCTACTGGCGCTTCGCTCCCAGCGGCGCCGCGCGCTCCCATCTCAGCGAGGACTACTACGACAGGCTCCCCAACACCATGAAGGCGGGCTTCGGCGGCGCAGGCGGCGCGCCCACCACCACGTCCACGACAGACCGCGACGGCTGGACACGGCCTGTGGACTTCTATCTGTCGCAGTACGGCGGCGACGAGCTCACCGTGCGCGCCTCCCACGAGGAGACGGGCGACAGCCGCTCGGCGGGGACCTACCAGGTGTGGCGGAAGGTGTTCGTCGAGATCGAGACGATGTACAAGACCGGCAGCGGCTTCTTCGGCGACGACTTCAATCTGACGGCTCTCACGGACTACTACGACACGCTATTCATCGAGATCCAGCGCATCGAGCGCGACAGCCACCCGCTGACGGTCCGCATGCTCCGCGAGGAGGAGGTCGCCTCGTGGGCCGCGGAGCTACGGGACGAGGACAGCCGTGTCGAGGCCCGCCGCGGGCGCTACGTCCAGATCGCCTTCCTCGACACCATCGGCTGCGATCCAGAGACCGCCGAGTACGACTTCTGGCTCGACGGCGCCCAGGGCACGAGCACGGCAGACATGGAGCGCCCCTTCCCACAACAAGTCCTGCTCGACGAGCGCCGAGACGACTGGCTAGTCGGTGCTTGGGTCCGCCAGAGCACCGTCCCCTGGCGCCGCGTCCGTGACGGCGGGAGACGGTTCGGCGTGCGCTGGGACGAGTCGGCCGACCGGTTCCAGCTCGTCATCCGCCAGCACGGGCTGGACGGGCTGGGCCTCACGCTGACCGATCGTGTCTACTTCAAGATCCGCGTTCGCCAGTATGAGGGGCTGGGCGGCCTCCAGGTCCGCGGCCCCTGCGCCGCCATCTGCACGCGATGGACCCTCGCGGCTGTCTCGGCCGATCGCAGGACCTATCTCCAGAACACCGTTCTGCACGAGACGGGCCATGCCTTCGGCCTCGCCGCGACCCGGCACCCCGACAACGCCGCCATCCCCATGCCCACCGAGACGTACCGCCGGTACGGCCTGCACTGCCATGTGAACGGCAATGCCTGCATCATGTTCCAGCGCATCGAGCTGCCCAACACGCGGTTCTGCGACAACTGCCGCCAGGCCTTGCTGGCCCGCGAGCTCACCCGGCTGCCGCGCGATGGCGGCCAGCGATTCCGCTGAGGAGGCCCCATGCCCCCTGACGAGGCGCTCCCGATCACCCGACAGGTGTGGCCCGACGAGCATCCCGCGTCGCCGCGCCTGGCGGAGGACACGTCGGCCATCGACTTCGCGCTCCAGCCCGCGCGCAGCGACGAGGGGCCCACCGTCGCGCTGCTCGGCTCCTACCGCCTGCTGGCGCCGTACGCCGAGCGGTTCGGTGGCCGCGTGCGCGCCGCCGTCCAGATCGTCGCCATCGAGGCGACGGGCGGCCGCGTGTTCCACAGTAACGCCACCCGAGCCGACGCCGCGCCCTTCCGCCTGCCCCTGCGCCAGCCTCCCGCGCCGCCGGACCCGCTCGGCGGCGTCTTCGCCGTCGCAGGCCACTTCAACGTCGCCCTGCCCGAGCAGCTCGGCCTCCCGGGCGACGAGGCCACCTACTCCGTCTTCGTCTGGCTCGACGAGCTGACGTCGCCGCTCCACGCCGTCCGCACGCCCCCGAACCCCGACCGCGGCGCCCTGCCCGCCCCGGCGCCGCCCGACCAGGACATCGTTCGGTTCGAGACCCCGCGCCGCTGCCCCCGCGCCGCCAGGGGAGGCATCGGGCTCGGCGCCGCGCCGCCTGCGCCGGACGGGTCGCAAGGGCCACGCCTCACTGGCGCCGCCGACCTCGCGGCGCTCCGAGAGACAGCCCTCCGTCTGAGCGCCGCCCCCGACCACCTCGTCCTCCTCACACTGTGCGCCAGCACCAGGCACCTCTACGCCCACACCTTCCCGCTCCCCGAGGCTGTCAGAGGGCCTGCCCTCGGTTTCGAGGCTGATCCCCTTCGCCTGATCGGCCCTGCCGAGCCCGCCCAGCGGCTCTTCGCCCTCGCCTGGCTCGGCGGCGCGCTCTCCACCGTCGCTGTCCTCTAGCCCGCATGGCACGGCCCCCCTCGTCGCGTGCGCCGCCTGTTGTGGCCCAGCCGACAATTGAGTATGATGGCTCGCGGCCAGCGAAGCGGACCCTTTTGAGAAGGAGCCTTGGGCCATGAGCAGGCAAAGGGCCAGCAGGCGCGACTTCCTCGGCAAGGCGGCATCGGGCGCGGCGTTTCTCGCCGTCTCGCGCCACGTCCTCGGCGGCGAGGCGAAGGCGCCGAGCGACAGGCTCAATATCGCCGGCATCGGCGTCGGCGGCATGGGCGGCGCCAACCTGCGCAACCTCGCCCGCTCGGAGAACATCGTGGCGCTCTGCGACGTGGACCACAACTACGCCGCTCACACGTTCAAGCAGTACCCCAAGGCGAAGACGTACGTGGACTACCGCAAGATGCTCGATGCCCAGAAGGACATCGAGGCCTGCGTCATCGCCACACCCGACCACACCCACGCCATCATCACGATGGCCGCGATGAACGCCGGCAAGCACGTCTACACCCAGAAGCCGCTGACCCACGACGTCTACGAGTCGCGGATGCTCGCCGAGGCGGCCGCCAAGAGCAAGGTCGCCACCCAGATGGGCATCCAGGGCCACTCCGGCCAGGGCGTCCGCCTGATCTGCGAGTGGATCTGGGCGGGGCTCATCGGCGAGGTCCGCGAGGTCGATGCCTGGTGCAGCCTCACCTACTACCCTTGGGGCCACGCCTCCTGGTCCACGAGCTGGGGCAGCCGCCCCAAGGAGACGCCGCCGGTGCCCGACAAGCTCGACTGGGACCTGTGGATCGGCCCGGCGCCCATGCGGCCCTACCACCGCGCCTACCATCCCAGGACGTGGCGCGCGTGGTGGGACTTCGGCTGCGGGATGATGGGCGACCGCGGCGCCCACACCCTCGATTCGGCCAAGTGGGCGCTCAAGCTCGGCGCTCCCACGAGCATCGACGGCACGAGCTGCGGCAACAGCCCAGAGGTGCATCCCCTCTCCGCCATCATCACCTTCCGCTTCCCCGAGCGCCAGGGCTTCCCGCCCCTCAAGCTCACCTGGTACGAGGGCACCCGCCCGCCGCGGCCCGTCGAGCTCGAAGACGGCCGCAACATGCCCCGCGAGGGCGGCCTGCTCTTCAAGGGCTCCAAGGGCACCATCATGGCCGGCGTCTACGGCGGCAGCCCACGCATCATCCCAGAGACGAAGATGCGCGCCGTCAAGCTCCCCGATAAGACCATCCCGCGCGTCCAGGGTTCCCACGAGCAGGACTGGGCTCGCGCGGCCAAGACCGGCGCGAAGGCGGGCGCCTGCTTCGAGTACTCAGGCCCACTCACCGAGATCTGCCTGCTCGGAAACGTCGCCAAGCGCGCCGACACCCGCATCGAGTGGGACGCCGCTAACCTCAAGGTCACCAATCACGATAAGGCCAACGCCTACATCCGCACGAAGTACCGCGACGGGTGGAGCCTTTGACCGCTTCGCGGACTCAGCGCCAGAGGAGCACCAGGCCGGCTCCCCTGCCGTGTCTGTCAGGTTCCCTCTCCCGGGGGGAGAGGGAGTCGAGTCAGCTGCTATCATGAGGGCACACCGCCGAGCGCCGCATTCAGTGCGCATGGGAGAACGACCTGATGGACAACCTCGGCCTCCTGGCCGCCGGCCTGTTGCTGACGGCCTGCATCCTCAACGCCGGAGCAGGCACGAACGAGTCGAACGTCTGCCTGCGCGGCTCCCTGGCCAACTGCCGCCTCCGCTTCGAGCGCGAGCGGAAGGGGCACGTGGCCTTCATCGGCGGCTCGATCACCGAGATGAACGGCTATCGGCCCATGGTGATGGCGATCCTCAAGCGCCGATTCCCCGACACCGCCTTCACCTTCACCGACGCCGGGATCGCCTCGACCTGCTCGAACACCGGCGCCTTCCGCCTCGCCGACCACGTGCTCAGCCAAGGCCCCGTCGATCTCTTCTTCGTCGAGTTCGCCGTCAACGACGACCAGGACGCCGCTTACCCCCGACGCGAGTGCCTCCGTGGCATGGAGGGCATCGTCCGCCACACGCGCCTCCACAACCCCCACGCCGACATCGTCATCACGTACTTCGTGAACCCCGGGATGCTCAAGCTGCTCCAGGCGGGGAAGACGCCCGTGCCCATGGAGGCGCATGAGGCCGTGGCCAGGCACTACCAGTGCTCGACCATCCACCTCGCCCGTGAGGTGGCCGAGCGCATCACCGCGGGGAGCCTCACCTGGAAAGTCTACGGCGGCACCCACCCCAAGCCCGCCGGCAACCGCATCTGCGCCGACATGATCGACCAGCTCATGGCCCAGGCCTGGAAGGCCCCTCTGTCCGCCGACGCGAAGCCAGCGCCCTATCCGATGCCCGAGCCCCTCGACCCCCACAGCTACTTCCGCGGCCGATTCCTCCCCCTCGTGGACGCGAAGCTCAAGGGCGGCTGGACGTTGGGCGTGCCGGAGTGGAAGACGCTCAAGGGCAACTGCCGCGCGCGGTTCGCCAACGCCACGATGCTCAGCGCGACGGACCCTGGCGCCGAGCTTTCCCTGGCCTTCGAGGGCACGGCCATTGGCGCCTACATCCTCGCAGGCCCCGACGCCGGGATCGTCGAGACGAGCATCGACGGCGGGCCCTTCACACCCTGCGAGCTCTACCACCGCTTCAGCCGCGGCCTCCACTACCCCCGCACCGTCGTCTTCCACACAGACCTCAAGCCCGGCAGGCACACCCTCGTCCTCCGCACCACCGATCGCAGGAACTCCGCCAGCATCGGCCACGCCATGCGCATCCTCCACTTCGTCGCCAACTAGTTCCTGCTTGCGGGAAGTCGCGGTGCGGGAGGGCGAGGCTCCCGCCGAGCCGCTCAGGCGAGCGCGGCTCTGAGGGCCTCGGCGTCCGGGGGGATGCGGATGAGGCGGTCGGCCTCCTGCCAGTCCCTGTCGGTCAGGAGCCGGTCCGCCTCGCGGTCGCTGCCCTCGACGACGAGCACGCGGGCGCCGAGAGCCAGGGCGACGCGGTACTCCGCCGCGGCGATCCGGCCGCCATCGATCCCCAGCAGCACCACCTCCGCAGGATCGATCCCCGAGGCGAGGGCGTCGAGCCATCCCTGGAGCGGCTCGAGGGGGCTGAAGCCATCGCCCTCGGTCCGGCGGTGCTCGACGTAGCGCGCGTCCAGCTCGACGCCGTCGGGAAGCCGAGCGGGCACGTAGCCGATGGTGCGGACGGCCTTGCCGCGGGCCTCCTGCACGCCCCCGACGAGCGCCGCGATGCCCGCCGTTGTGCCGCCGGAGACGAGGGTGCCCTCAAAGCTGGCGAGCCCATCCACGAGCAGTGCGCGGTAGGCTCGCATCTGCTCCTCGACGTTCGCCGCGCAGCCGCCGGTGACCATGACGACGGGGCCTCGCACCGGCTCGCCGCGGGCGAGCGCCCGGACCTCTTCCATCGCCTCGGAGTCGGGCTCCCGCGACGCGGCGCCTGCGAGCAGGAGCCGCACGAGCCACTCATAGCCGTCCAGCTCGTCGGCCACGACGGCGAGGTCCCGGAAGGAGCGGAGGGTGGTCTCGATCATCCAGGCGTGGGCGCTCAGGTGCACCCCCCTGGCGCACGCGGCGAGGCTGGCGTAGGGCTCGCCGAGGAGGAGGCTGAACTTGGCGATGTCGTAGAACGCCCACGGCAGGTTCATCCCGACGTCGGCCTGGCCGCGGCAGCGTTGGACGGCGCCGCGGATGGCCGGCCTCATGAGGGTGACGGACGTCAGGTCGCGTCGCTCGGCGATCTCGTAGCCGAGGTAGTTGCCGAGGGGGTAGGGGTCGGATGGGTCGAGCTCGTGGGCCTGGCGGTAGAGTTCCTTGGCCTTCGCGTCGTCGATGCCCCGCCAGGTGCTGGCGAGCGAGGCGAGCGCGTCGGGATCGCGGCTGGGCGGCGCCGCGGCTGCTTCGAGGTAGCGCTGCCCGCGCTGGTAGTCGGGGCGATCGGGCTGGCCCTTGTGGAGCTTGCAGAGGGCGACCCCGAGGTCGCGCAGGAGCGGCGGGTAGCCCGCCTCGGCGTGCGGGGAGAGCACGTCCGCCGCCTTCTCCCAGTCGCCAAGGGTGATGGCGAGCTTGCCGATGCGGTAGGCGAGGACTGGGTTGCGCGGGTCGTAGCTCAGCACGAGCTCGAGGGTCTCGATCTCGCGGCGGATCTCGTCTTCCGTCATGTAGCTGCCGTAGCTCGCCTCGTAGGCCCGCAGCGCCGCCTTGATGCGCATGAAGGACCGGTCCGCCTCCTCGAGCAGCGCCGCCACCACCGCCAGCTCCCGCTCCCAGACCGCGGGGATGCCGAAGGCGCTCTTGTAGGCCATGTCGTGGCTGAACGACGCCCAGGCGTGCTCGAGCACGGTGCGGACCTGGATCTCCGCCTTCATCGGGCAGCGCGCGTCGCCGAGCAGCTCATCCGGCACCTCGACCGCGATCTCCGCGGTCGGGAACACGCCGGGCCGCACCTTGACGATGTAGTGGATCGAGCGGTAGCCGAACTGCGATGGCGCCAGCCGCTGCCCCACGTCCACGCTATTCGCGCGGTCGATCTCAAAGTGCTCCTCGATGAAGGCGCACATCGGCCGAATCTCGTCCTGGGTGTGGACGATCACCCGCGCGCCACAGAGGTCGGTGAACTCGCGGACGGGGTCGGCCAGCGGCTTGCGGTGGATCTTCTCGGCGAAGCTGGCGACCGCCTTCGCCCGCGTCTGGATGATGGCGAGCGGCGCCCGCTCCTTCTTCGCCGCGTCGAGGATGGCCTGGAGCACCTCGGCGAGCCGCTCGTAGCGGGGCCGGACCTCGCCGAACTCCTCGATCTGCTCGCGGGCCCACGCCGGCCCCATCGCCTTCTCATTCGGCTTGCCGCTCATGTCGTCCTCCTCACCGCTGCTCGGCCGATGCCGAGCGCCCGTAGGCCTGCGCGAAGGGCACGAAGGCCTCGATGAGCCCCGCCGACGCGAGCTCCGACACCGGCACCCACGCGAACGCGTCGTGCTCCTCGCTCAGGCGCACCGCCCCGTCCACGCGCGCCGCATCGAGGATGACCGTCACGACCCGCACGTCGGCCCTGTCATCGATCTCGACCAGCCCGACCGCGTGGCCGAGTGTCACCGACAGACCCGACTCCTCGGCGATCTCCCGCACCAGCGCCGCGTCGAAGGCCTCCCCCGAGTCCACCTTCCCGCCCGGAAGCTCCCACTTCCCCGCGTTCGACCTGCACGCCGCCGACCGCCGCAGCACCAGGCAGCGCCCCTGTCCGTCCCGCACGACGGCCCGCACCGACAGTCCCAGCGGCTTCTCGCCCACGCCGCCGCTCCTTAGCCGAAAGGTGTGGATTCCCGTTGTTGGACGGGATGTAACACTTCAGCGAAGTGTGGGCCCGCCGCCGCAGGCAATTGGCACGCCTT
>CAZDNN010000074.1:0-17125 GCA_964506385.1 uncultured Planctomycetota bacterium | reverse complement strand
GCTCCATCGTCAGCGCCGTCGCGATCTCCTCGACCCGCTCGCGGATCAGGTCGGCGGTGCGCTTCAGCGGCAGCGCGCGCTCGTAGGCCGTGCGCTCGCGCCACTCGACGAAGGCCTTCGCCGCGGCATCGATGGCGCGCCCCGCCTCGGCGCGACCGCCGTAGCCCACCTCGCAGATCGTCTCCTCGGTCGCCGGGTTCGTCACGCCCACGGTGCGGCCGCTGTCGGCCTCGCACCATTCGCCGTCGATGTAGAGCGAGCCGCGCAGGGATGGCTTCGCCACGGGGCTTCTCCTCCTTCAGGGATAGGACCTATAGGACCTATGGGAATGGCCGTGGATAGACGATATCGGCGCGCACGCGCCCTGTCAAGCCAGGGCGGGTGGCGGGCCGCCTGGCGAGGAACCTACCGCGAGAACCGCTCGTGGACGGGCAGCATCGCGGGGAAGGCGGCGTGGGGCTCGGCCTGGTACCAGTAGGCCACCGACGCGATGTCGTCGGTCAGCGGCTGGAACTTGCCGCCAGGCCACCAGCCGAGCGCCTGGATCGTGGCCTTCAGGTCGCTCTTGAAGCGGATGGGGTCGAGCACGTGCCAGCGGTAGAGCCCGTGGCGCGGCACCTCGCCCGGCTCCTTGCGATAGAGCGGGTAGCCGAGGAACGGCGTCGAGTAGGTCTCGCCCCCGAATCCCCAGGCGCCGCAGAAGTAGTCCTCGGTGCCCGTGCCGCAGATCGTGGGATACTCGCCGTCGCCGTCAATGAAGAACTTGATCTCGCCCTCGCCCCACCAGCCGTTGCTCATCTGCGTCCAGGCCAGGAAGGTACCCACGTACTGGCCCTGCCCCTGGATGCCATCGACGATGAGATAGTCGGGGCACTCGCGGGTGGTCACGGCGCGGCGCCACTGGGCGTGGAGGTAGCCGGCCTCGTCCGGCACGTCGCCGAGGGCGTAAGTGATCTGGTAGAAGAAGCCGCCGATGGCCTCCCACCGCTGGTTCTCGATGGTGATTCTCGCGTGGGTGCGGAAGGGCATGGGCCAGTAGCAGTTGAAGCCGCCCGAGGGGTTGACCGCGACGGGCAGAGAGTTGACGTTGTAGCGGAGCGCGTGGCCGTTGGCGAAGAAGTCGCCGAGGGGCACTTCGATCGACGGCGCCTCCTCGCCATCCCAGAAGAAGCGGAGGATGCAGTCGCGATAGGCGATTTCGCGCACGGTGATCCAGATGTGCTGGATGATGCCGGGGCCGTCGATATCGGCGAGGGTGACGGTCTTGCCTGGCTCGAGGGTGATGCATGGCCGCACCTTCCATCCCTTGCCGAGCATGGAGGCTGGTCCCTGGCCCTTCGGGTCCTCCTTGGCGCCGCCGCCGCGTGCGCCGTCGGGGTTCTCCGCCGAGATCGAGCGGGTCTCTGCGTCGCTCAGCAAGGGCAGGCTCCCGAGCCCCAGATTCAGCCGATACAGCGCGTCCATCGCCAGTCCTCCTCTCTTCAGTGTCGGGCCAGCAGAAGATACCGGCTGCCGCCGGCCGTGTCAAGAATGGGCTTGACAAGCGGTCGAGAGAACATGACCCTAGGCTGGCGAGGCTACCCGGGGGTGAGCCAGATTCGGGGGACACGCGATGAAGACGATTGGCCTCATCGGCGGGATGAGCTGGGAATCCTCGATCGAGTACTACCGCATCATCAACGAGACGGTTCGCGACCGCCTGGGCGGCCTCCACTCGGCTCAAAGCCTCATGTACTCCGTCGAGTTCGCGGAGGTCGAGGCCCTCCAACACCGAGGCGACTGGCCGCGGCTCACGGCGCTAATGGTGGATGCGGCCCAGCGTCTCGAGCGCGGCGGGGCCGACTTCCTCGTGCTGTGCACTAACACCATGCACAAGATGGCCGACGACATGCAGCGCGGCGTCGCCATCCCCCTGCTCCACATCGCAGACGCCACCGCCGCCGAGGTCAAGGGCCGGGGGCTGAGCAAGGTCGGCCTGCTGGGAACGCGGTTCACCATGGAAGAGGATTTCTACAGAGGCCGCCTGGCCGAGCGGCATGGGCTGGAGGTGTTGATCCCGAGCGAGGCCGAGCGCGAGATCGTCGATCGCGTGATCTACGAGGAGTTGTGCGCCGGCAAGATCGTGGCGGCCTCACGGGAGGACTACCGCCGCGTTATGGCTCATCTCGCCGAGCAGGGCGCTCAGGGCATCGTCCTGGGCTGCACGGAGATCGGCCTGCTGGTCGGCGATGAGGACAGCCCAGTGCCGCTGTTCGACACAACGCGGATCCACGCCGTCGCCGCCGCGGAGTACGCACTGGGGGCCTGACAGCTACCGCCCGCAGCGCGTCGCTGGCTGCCTTGACTTGCCGCAAGGGGGGGCATAAGATCGAGCTTGTGGCAACGCTATCAGGATCATCGATCGTGGCATCCCGCTGGCGGCCCGCTCTCCGTGTGGCCGTCGGACTCGCGGCGCTGGCGGCGTCGTGCGCGGCGGGCGAGCGCCCGGTGCTCCAGGCGCTTCGGGAGAGCCTGGCTATGGCCCCCCTGGGGGCTCCAGCGCTCCAGACGGAGCCGGCCGGGGAGGTGACGCTGGACTATGCGCCGACGGCGAGACCTGTCGCCGTGCTCGCCGAAGCGCAGCGGCTCGAGCAGGAGGGCGACTGGCGGGGTGCCGCAGCCCTCTACCAGCGCCTCATCGGCGAGGCCCCCGATAGCCTCTGCCGCCCCAGCCCCCGGCTCTACGTCCCCCTTCGGGTCCATGCCGAGGAGCGGCTCGCCCGCTTCCCCGCCGAAGGGCTCCGGGCGTACCGCGAGCTGGTGGACGGGCCAGCCCGCCGCCTCTACGGCGAGGCGCTCGCCAGTTGCGACCCCGCCAAGCTGTCCGAGGTGGCGGGCCGCTACCTGTTGAGCTCGGTGGGCGACAACGCGCTGGACATGCTCGCGACGCGCTGGCTGGCCCGCGGCGACTGCGGCCGCGCCCTGAGAGCATGGGGCCGCCTGGTGCGGCTGTGCGGCGACACCGACGTGAGACTGCTCACCGTGGTGGCGAAAGCCGCCGTCTGCCAGCGGCTCCTCGGTCGCGCGGACGATGCAGCCGCCCTCCTGCGCCGGGTCGCGGACGCCGCCGGCCGCGATGCCGCGATCGCGCTGGGCGGCAGGCGAACCACGCTCCGCGCCCTCGCCGCTCGTCTGCCCGAGTTGGCGACACCCGCACATGCCGAGGCCGCCTGGCCCATCGAGGGCGGCGACCGCTCACAAGCGCGGACAGCTACAGAGGCCGTGCGGCCAGGGAAGCTCCAGTGGTCGGATGTCCTGCTCTCGAGGGGAGTGGCCGAAGCGGCCCTCACGACACCCGACTTCCGGGATCCATTCGGCATCCAGCGGCGCCGCGAGCCCACCGTGCTCGTGGCGCCGATCGTGGCCGACGGACTGGTCATCTACCCGTCGCGAGTCGGGCTGCTGGCGCGGGGGCTCGAGACGGGCAAGGTCGCCTGGTCGCTGCCGTGGCCGCGGCATCAGGGGGGCAGGCTCATGCTCCCGCCGTTCACCATCGCGCCGTCGTGGCAGGGCCGGTGGTCCGCGTCGGCGGGTGGCGGGAGGGTATTCGTCTCCGTGCCGTTGGTGGCGCCGAGCCGAGGCCGCGAGACTCGGACCAGCGGGGAGCTGCTGGCCGTGGATGCCCGCTCGGGCAAGGTGGCCTGGCGGCGGCCCGCGCCGCTGGACCTGCCGCAGACGATGGAGAGCGGCTGGTACGATTCCCCTCCCCTGCCCTGCGGCGACCGGCTGGTCGTGGGCCTGCGGGCCGGGCCGACAGGCGAGGAGTCCCACCTCCTGGGCCTCCGAGCCAAGGACGGGCGGCGGCTGTGGCGGACGTTCCTGTGCGGCCGCATGGGCGTGCCGTGGTACGCCACGGGGTTCGAGCTGGCGTGGTTCGGAGCCATGCCGGCCGAGAGCGAGGGGCTCGCCATCGTCTGTCCCGGGGGCGGGGTCGTCGGCGCCGTGGAGGTGGCAACGGGCCGCGTGCGCTGGCTTGCGCGCTACGACCAGCTTCCGCCAGGCCGCTACGGATACTACCCTCGCAGCGGCTGGCGCAGCCACACGCCCGTCATCGCCGGCGGCGTGGTGTACGCGACGCCGCCCGATTCGGAGTCCCTGTGTGCCTTCGACCTCACTTCGGGCAGGCTCCTCTGGCAGCGCGAGCGCGAGGGACACCGCCACCTCGTAGCGGTCCGCGACGGAAGGGTCTACCTGGCGGGCCGCCGCGCGACGTGCCTGACGGCCCGCGGCGAGACGGAATGGGAGACGGCCCTGCCGACCGCCGTCGTCGCGAAGCCGGTCCTGGCCGGCCGCATCCTCCACCTGCCCGTCGCCGGCGGCATCATCTATCTCGACACGACCACAGGCGCCGAGCTCGCCTGGACGGGCTGGACCGACTGGGAGCGCACAAGCGGCCCCACCTACACCGCCGACGTGGCCTCCGGCGACCTCCGCGTCGTCGCGAACCGGCTCCTCGTCACCACGCCCTTCACCATCAACGTCTTCGCGCCGCACCTGCCGCAGCGCGACCTCGAGACAGCCGTCGTCGCCCGCGGCGAGGACCCCGCCGCGCACCTGGCCCTCGGCCAGGAACTCCACTGGCAGGGCGATGTGGCGAAGGCCGCCGCACAGTTCGAGCGAGCGCTGGCACTGGCCGGCCGCGCGTCCCCTGCCTTCGCGGCCGACGTCCGCCGCCGCCTCGCCTCCTGCTACGCCGACATGAGCCAGCGCCACGAGCGAGCCGGCCGCCTCGACGCGGCACTGGAGGCCAACCAGCGCGCCCTCGCCAACGCCGCCGACCCTGACCGCAGGGCGAAGCTCCGTCTGCGTGAGGCCCACCTCGCCCGCCGACTCGGCCGGTGGGACATCGCCGCCGCCGCGCTCCAGGCCGTGCTGGCGGATGCCCCCCCGCGGGGGCCGCTCTGGACGGCGGCCCGCGATGCGGTGGCGGCCCTCCTCGACGACGCCGGGCGCGGGCCCTACGAGCCCTTCGACCGCGCCGCCGACGAGGCCCTCGCCAAGGGCACCGAAGACGAGCTCACGAAGATCGTGCGCGCCTACCCGAACAGCCGCGCCGCGCCGCTCGCCCTGTTGCGCCTCGCCGAGACAGCGGATGCGGCAGAGGCGCGCCAATGGCTCTATCGCGTGGCGCGCGACTACCCGGCCTCTACGCACGTGCCCGCCGCGCTGCATCGCCTCGCGCGAGGCTACGCCGCGCTGGGCGCACGGCCCATGGCGCGCGGCGCCCTCGCCGTCCTGCGCCAGCGCTACCCCGACTGGCGCCCCGGCGGCGGTGACGCTCTGGAGCCCGACGCCTTCCTTGCAGAACACGCGCCCGAGGCACCCGGGAGACCCATCGCCGCCCTCTCCCTGCCTCTCGCCGCGAGGTGGCAGACGCGGCCCGACTACGGCGCGGCGGAGCTCCACGTGGTCGGCGGCGACGCCGACTCCTTCTTCCTCGTCGCCGGCCTGTCCCTCGAGTGCCGCTCGGCCAGTGACGGGTCGTTGCGCTGGGCGGACCGCCCCGGCTGGATCGGCATCTACATCGAGGACGCCCGCCGACCCGGCGGCGGGGTCCTGGTCCGCCGCGTGGTGCCAGATACGCCGGGTGACCGCGCGGGTCTGCGGGGCGGCGACGTGATCCTCGGCTTCGGCCCCGAGCCGATCCGCGACAGCCAGCAACTCATCGCCGTCTGCTCGGCCCGACGGTCGGGCGCGTCCGTCAACGTCCGGCTGCTTCGCGATGGCGAGCAGGTGGCGATCCCAGTCACCCTCGGGGCGCGGCCCTGGCAGGGCACCGACGCGCACCTCGCCGCAGATGCCTTCCTCGGCACGACCGCCGACCATGCGTTCCTCCGCCAGCCCACTCGCCTCGACGCCATCCGTCGCCAGGACGGCGGCGCCGCCTGGTCCATCGACCTTGGCGATCCGGGCCAGGAGGGTCCTACGGCGCTCGCGGCGCCGGGCCTCGTCGTCGCGGCCGACAGCAGAGGCCGCCTCATCGCTCTTGACCCTGCACAGGGCCACGAGCTGTGGCGGCGACGACTCGACGAGCCAACGGTCCATCGCGTCCTGCTCTGGGAGTATGGCCTCGTCGCCGCCACCGCCAGCCCCGCCACCGTCCGCGTGCTCAATCCCTTCGACGGCACTACCGTTTTCCAGGCCGCAGATCGCCACGCCACAGGCACTCCTCTCGTCGCGTTGGACTCCCGCACCCGCCTCTGCTACGCTATGGGCTCGACCCTCGGGTGCTACGACGGCGCTGCCGGCCACGCGCTGTGGCGGGACCGCGTCGCGAACTTCACGGCGAAGCGCCTGTGGGCCGACGGCCCCGTCGTGGTGGCCCACGGCTCCGACCATCGCGGCCAGGAGGCCCTGGAGTGCCGGCGCATTGCCACCGGCGGGGCTCTCTGGGCGCGGTCAATGGCACGCGGGGAGACGCTCCAGCGCCTGGCGCTCGACGGTGACGCGCTCTACGCCGTCACCCGCCGTGCCGCGCGGACCCTCGCGCGCCGCCTCGAGAGCTCCACGGGCGAGGTCGTGTGGACGCGGGAGCTGGCAACGGGCGAAGACTTCGCCGACTGGGAGCCCTCGGCCGCCGCCCTGTGTCTCGGCGTGACCGCGACGGACGAGCGCGGCGAGCAGCAGGCGCAACTCGCCGCCATCGACAAGCTGACCGGCGCCGTCCGACAGATCGTGCCTCTGGGCCCGGGCCAGCTCAGGAGTCTGAGCCGCGTGGGTGATGCCCTATACGCCGTCGTCGAGGACAGGCTGTTCGAGCAACGCGCCCGCTTCGGCATCGCCGGCATCCGCCCCGGCGAGCCGCCGCGGTTCCGCATCGTCCGGATTCTCGCGACCCCGTAGCGGCTCCGCCGCCGGAGCCCAGACACGCTGGAATGCACTCAGCAAGGAGACCGTGCCTATGGCCGCCCCCGAGGACGCTCGCGCCGTCCCCGAGTCCGACCTGGACGCCGTCCGCAGGCTCAACGAGGCCCACCAGACGGTCCGCGACGAGCTCGCGAAGGTGATCGTCGGCCAGGAGCAGGTGCTCGAGTACCTGCTCATCGCCATCTTCGCACGGGGCCACGGCCTGCTCGTCGGCGTGCCGGGACTGGCCAAGACCCTCATGGTCAGCACCCTCGCCGAGGCCCTCGACCTGTCGTTCAGCCGCATCCAGTTCACCCCCGACCTCATGCCGTCCGACATCACAGGCACGGAGGTGATCCAGGAGGATCGCTCGACGGGCGAGCGCTCGTTCCGCTTCCTCAAAGGCCCCGTCTTCTCGAACGTGATTCTAGCGGACGAGATCAACCGCACGCCGCCGAAGACCCAGGCCGCGCTCCTGGAGGCCATGCAGGAGCGCCAGGTCACCGCCGGCGGCGAGAAGCGGCCGCTGCCCGACCCCTTCTTCGTCCTGGCCACCCAGAATCCCATCGAGCAGGAGGGGACCTATCCCCTTCCCGAGGCCCAGCTCGACCGCTTCATGTTCGAGATCGTCGTGGACTACCCGACCGAGGACGAGGAGTACGACATCCTGCGCCTGACCACGGCGCCGCGCGAGGCCGAGCTGTCGCGCGCGCTGAGCGCCGGGGAGATCGTCGCGCTCCAGCAACTCGTGCTCAAGGTGCCCATCGCCGAGCACGTGATCCGCTACGCCATGGGCCTCGCCCGCCTGACGCGGGTCGGGAAGGCCGCGGTGCCCGACTTCATCGAGCGCTACGTCCGATGGGGCGCCGGCCCGCGCGCCGGGCAGTACATGATTCTCGGCGGCAAGGCGCGGGCCGTCCTCCACGGCAGGTACTATGTCTCGACCGAGGACATTCGCGCGGTGGCGTACCCGGTGCTGCGCCACCGGATCATCACGAACTTCAATGCCTCGGCCGAAGGGGTGACGACCGACCAACTCATCGGCCAGCTCATCGAGGCCGTGCCTGCGCCGGAGCAGGACCCGACCCACGACAGCCGCCTGCCGCGCGTCTTCAGCGACGGGTAACTCCCCAAATCGCGTGAAACCGCCCCCAGGCCGCGAAAAAAGCTAGAAAACGCAAGATCGAGCTTGACAAGGGCGGTGTCCCTCCCTATAACAGGTGCGTGTATCAGGTCGGATGGCGGGCGGCGCAAGGGATGCGGCGTCCGTCCCGATGGGTTCACCTTGATTGGGGGTGAAGGAAAGCATGGCGAAGAAGAAGGCGAAGAAGGCGAAGAAGCCGGCGGAGGTCCTCATCGTCGCCAGCAAGGTGCGCGCGCACGTCAAGGACGCAGGCATGATGATGGCCGGTGACCTTCCCGGCGAACTCAACTGTTGCGTCATCGGCTGCCTCGACGCGGCCATCAAGCGCGCCAAGGCCAACGGCCGCAAGACCGTCAAGCCCCAGGACATCTAGGCCGCCACGGCCCGAAGCAGTTCCACAGCGCCTCCCCCCGCGCCAGCAGGAGGAGGCGTTGCATGTCGGCGGCGGGAGCCACCGGCGGATTGCCGATTGCCCAATGCCGATTGCCGATTGGAGAGGCAGCGCCGGAGACCTCATCGACGAGGCGCGAGAGCCGACTGCCGTTTCACTCCGCCTGCAACCAAGCGAGTGTCTGCTCGATCACCTCATCGCTCCAGGCCACGGAGTAGTAGCTGTGGTTGGCGCCCTCGACGGTGTGGAACGCCGCGGGGATGCCGTTCTCCTCGCAGTAGCGGCGGTAGAACTCCGGGGCGCCGACGGCCTCGTCGTCCTTGCTGCCGTAAATGAAGAGCGCGCGGCCGCCGAAGCCGCGGAGATCCTGCATGATGTCGCGGCGGGAGTCCTTGGGATCGCGCTCGCCGCCAGCCGGCTTGCGGGAGCCGAGGAGGACTCGGCCGATGATGCCGAAGCGGATGCGGCCGCGGAAGAGCTTGGCCCACGTCTCGCGGCGGAACAGCTTCCTCGCATACTCGGCCAGGAAGATGCCGCGCCGCGCCACCTCCTGGCCCGCCTTCTTGTAGGGGGCGAAGAGCGGGGTGGACCACAGGATCAGGCCGTCCACGTCCTTGTCGAGCGATGCCGCGCCAAGGGCGACGTTGCCGCCCGAGCAGATGCCGAGCCAAGCTGTTCGCTCGACGCCGTCCTGCTCGAGCAGGAAGCGGCGGGCCGCTCGCGCGTCCTCGATCATCCCATCGAGATCGGTGTCGGCCACCTCTCCCGCGCTGTCGCCGCGGCCCCGCAGGTCGAATCGCAGCGCATGGTACCCCGCCTCGCACAGCCGCCGCGCGGTCTCGACGAACATCCGGTGTGGCCCGCCGCGATACCCCGCCCAGCCGTGGATGAAGACGACGCCCATCCCCCTGGCGGCGCCATCCGGCTCGTGGAGGACGCCGATCAGGCGCTCGGCGCTTGTGAATGTGACGGGCTTCTCCACGGACTGCGGTCTCCTGTTGCGCATGGCCCGGTCGCTGTAGCCGATTGTAGATTGGCCGCCTGCGGTTGTCCAGCGAGGCCCGGCTCACCCGCACCTGGGTCCGCAGGCGCCGCAGCGGGTGCAGACGCCGAGCCGGCAGTCCGGCGTCGGCTCGCCGCGCTCGGCGCGGCGCTTCTCGCGCAGGAGGAACTCCTTGGTCACGCCGGCATCAATGTGGTCCCACGGCAGCCAGGCGTCCTCGGGCCACCGGCGATGGGCGTAGGTGGCCGGGTCCACGCCGCAGTCAGCGAAGGCCTTGAGCCAACGGCTGTAGCGGAAGTGCTCGTCCCAAGCATCGAGCTGGCAGCCGAGCTGCCACGCGCGCGCCAGGACTTCCGCCACCCGTCGGTCTCCGCGGCCCAGCACCGCCTCGATGTGGCTCGTATCGACGTCGTGACACCTGAACCGCACCCGCCGCCCTCTCGCGCGGTCGAGGATCCGCTGCTGCTTGCGCCGCAGCTCGTCGGGCGTGTCCATCGGCTCCCACTGGAACGGCGTGTGGGCCTTGGGCACAAAGGAGGAGACGGCGACGTTGACCTGCCCTCCCCCGCCGTCCCTCTGCGCGGAAACCTCGCGGGCGAGCTCCACGATGCCGTCCACGTCGTCGTCGGTCTCGCCGGGCAGGCCGATCATGAAGTAGAGCTTGATGGAGCGCCAGCCCCGGGCATAGGCCTCTCGGGCGCCGCGGAGCAGGTCGTCGGTGGTGATGTTCTTGTTGATGCGGCGTCGCAGCTCCTCGCGTGCCGCCTCGGGGGCGACGGTGAGGCCGCTCTTGCGCACGCGGCGGAGCGCCTCAGGCAGCTCGGTGAGATGGTCGTCCACCCGCAGCGACGGCAGCGCGGCGTTCACGTGGCGTGGCCCGAGGGTCTCGTCCACGGCGTCGAGGAGGCGCGCGAGGTGCGGGTAGTCGCTCGACGACAGGGAGACGAGGCTCACCTCGTTGTGCCCCGTGGCCTGGTAGCTGGCCTCGGCGAGGCGGATTAGGGTCTCGACGGAGCGGTGGCGGACGGGCCGCCGCGTCATCCCCGCCTGGCAGAAGCGGCAGCCCTGGGTGCAGCCTCGCATGATCTCCAGCGTGATGCGGTCGTGCACCGCCTCGACGTGCGGCACGACGGGCGCCGTCGGCCAGCAGGCCTGCTCGAGATCCTCGACCAGCGCCCTGCGGACGACCCGTGGCACCCCATCTGCGATCGGCTCGAGCCCAACGAGCGCGCCCTCCGCGTCCCGCTGCTCGCGGTAGAGCGCCGGCACGTAGAAGCAGGGGCTGGCGTCCGCCATGGCGCGCAGACGCTCGGCGCGCGGCATCCCGCGGGTTGCGAGCGCCGCGTCCGCGAGGGCGAGCACGGCGTCCTCGCCGTCCCCGACCACGAAGACGTCGATGAACGGCGCCAGCGGCTCCGGCGCCATGGCGCCCACCCCGCCGGCCACCACCAGGGGCGCATCCCTCTCGCGCTCGACCGAGCGGATGGGGATGCCGGCCAGGTCCAGCATGGCGAGGACATTGGTGTAGCACATCTCATACTGGAGGGAGAAGCCGAGGACGTCGAATGCACGCAGCGGCGTGCGCGTCTCCAGGCTGACCAGCGGGACGCCCGCCTCGCGGAGCGCCGCCTGCATGTCAGGCAGCGGCATGAAGACCCGCTCGGCGGCCACGTCGTCCCGGCGGTTCAGCACGGCGTAGAGGACAGGGAGGCCGGCGTGGGACATGCCGATGGTATAGGTGTCGGGGAAGGCGAGGGCCACGGTGAGATCGACGGCGTCGTGGTCCTTGACCACGGCGTTCCACTCCCCGCCGATGTACTGGGCAGGCTGCTCGACGCGGCGGAGGATGTCGCTGTAGGAATGCAGGTCCATGCCGTTATTGTAGGCGATCTATCGAAGGAATGCGCAATCCTTGATACTTGATGCGCGATCGGAGAGGAGCACGAGCCGTCTCTTCCCGCCAGTCACGCATCACGTATCACGCATCACGTATCACGTATCACGTATCACGTATCACGCACCACGTATCCCGCATCACGATGCCTTCATGAAGGTCTCTTCGGGCATCGGCCCAGCTCCGCGGCGCGCGGCGGCATCGGGGTCGAAGACGTCCCGCCCGAGGTCGATACGGCGGTAAGCACTCACGTTGATGACCAGCGCGAGGCCAAAGAGCGAGGAGAGCATCGACGAGCCCCCGTAGCTGATCAGCGGCAGCGGCAGGCCGACGATGGGAAGCTGGCCGATGGCCATGGCCGTGTTTATGATCACCTGCGTGCCGAACATGGCGACGACGCCGACGATGATGAGCCGCCCGCCCGGATGGTGGGTCTCGTCGGCGTTGCGCATGCACAGCCAGAAGAGCACGAGGTAGAGCAGCAGAATGAAGTTCGCCCCGATGAACCCCCACTCCTCGCAGATGACGGCGAAGATGAAATCGTTGTTGCGGGTCTTCGGCGGGATGAAGTTGTAGCGGTTGTGCGTGCCCCTCCCGAGCCCCTTGCCGAACCAACCGCCCGAGCCGACGGCAGCCTTCGCCTGACGGAGCTGGTACGGCTCCTGGCGCCGGGGATCGTCCTGGGCGATGTGGGCGATCACCCGTTCCCGTTGATAGGGCTTCATGAAGAACCACGCGGCCGGCACCAACGCCACGGCCAGCACGATGATGACCACCAGATGCTTCACCCGCGACGCGGCGACGAATAGCATGGCGAACACGATGGGCAGCAGGACGAGCGCCGTCCCGAGGTCCGGCTCCTTCGCGATCAGCAGCATCGGCACCCCCGCCAGGGCGAACGGGCCGATGAGGCCGCCGAACCGGCGGTGCGACTCCTTGTACATCAGGTAGCGAGCGAGGACGAGGATCAGCAGGATCTTCATCAGCTCCGAGGGCTGCACGCGGAACGGGCCCACCTGAATCCACCGCTTGGCGCGGATCACGTCGCTCTCGACGCCGAAGAAGAGCACGAAGACCAGCAGCCCCATGCCGATGAGGTAGAGCAGGTAGGCGTGCTCGATCAGGTGGCGGTAGTTCACCGACAGGACGCCGACGAAGAGGATGCCGCCGAGGACGATCCACTGCACCTGCTTGACTGGGCTGGAGGTATAGTAGCCCTCGCCCATCGGCCCGGAGCGGTACGAGGCGCTGTGGACAAAGGCCAGGCCAATGGCGAGAATCACGCCGAGCAGGGCGAGGATCGCCCAGTCGCGGGGCTGTAGCTTGAGCCGCCAGATCCTCATTCGTGCCCCCCCGTATCAGCAGGACGCGTGGCGAGCCCGGCGCGGTGCTGAGCGCGGAGGTCGCTGCCTGGGATGCCATCGAGGTAGCGTTCAGGCAGGCGCTCGAGGATGCTGCGGGTGACGGGTGCGGCGACGTCGGCGCCGTGGAAATGGGCCTGGTCGCCCGTGTGCTCGAGTGCCACGACGATGACGACCCGCGGGTCGCCCACCGGCGCGAAGCAGACGAACCAGCCGATGTTGGCATCCGCGCCGCGCAGGCGGGCGTCCGCCGTGCTGGTCTTACCGGCGACGGCGTAGCCCTGCTCCTCGATCCAGCCGCTCCACGCCCTGCGAGCCGTGCCGCCCATCTCGTGGCACACGCCCCGCATCGCCCGATGGAGCTGGCTGATCGTCGCCGCCGACAGACCGAGGTCCACCACCTCGCTCTCATCGGCCATGTCGCGGACCGGACCGCCCGGCACAACAACCCTGTCCACCAGCCGCGGCTGCACGAGCTTCCCGCCATTCGCGATGGCACACAGGAAGCGGGCCACCTGGAGCGGTGTGACCAGCAGATAGCCCTGGCCGATCGACAGGTTGCGGGTGTCACCCGGGTACCAGGCTTCGCCGTAGCGCTGCTGCTTCCAGGCTTCGGTGGGGAGCAGGCCCGGCCGCTCGCCTGGCAGCGCGACGCCGCTTCGCTGCCCGAAGCCAAGCCGCGTGCCCCACTTCGCGATGCCTCGCACGCCGAGCATCTCCTGCCCCGTGCGGTAGAAGTAGACGTTGCAGGAGCGCTTGATGGCGTCGTGGAGGGTGATGACCATCGGCGTGCGGTGGTTCCGGCATCGGTGGCCGCGGTAGCTGCCGCGGCACGTGATCTCCCTGAACGCCTTGCCCTCTTCGAGGGCGCCCAGGGCGAGGAGGAGCTTGAAGGCAGAGCCGAGCTGGTACTCGCCCTGGACAGCGCGATTGAGCATGGGTGTCAGGGGGTTGTGGGGGTCTGGCGGATGCTCGCGCAGGTCATTGGCGTTGAAGGCGGGGGAGCTGGCCATGGCCAGGATGCGGCCCGTTGCGGGCTCCATGACGATGGCCGAGCCTGTGAACGCTCGGAGCGCCTGCTCCGTGGCGCGCTGCACGTCCACGTCGATAGTCAGATGGATGTCAGCGCCGGGCACGGCGGGGGTCTCATGGAGCACTTGCTGTGTGTTGCGGGCAGCATCGACCTCGAGGAGTTGCTCGCCGCGGGCGGGCCGCAGTTCCACGTCGAAGGCCCGCTCGACCCCTCGGCGGCCGATGGTGTCGTCGGGCAGGAAGCGCTTGGCCTCATTGCCCCTGTAGTCGTCCTTCCAGCGCTCGTACTCCGCGGCGGAGACCGCCTGTGTGTAGCCTAGGACGTGGGCCGCGAGGCCCTCGTGGGGGTAGCTGCGCTTGGCGGCGATAACGACACGGGCGCCGGGATACCAGTCCTGGTGCGACTCGATCTCGGCAGCGGCGCGGAAGCCGACATCGCGGGCCACCACCACGGGGTCGCTCCGCCGCCGCCAGCGCCGCGCCGCGAGGGCGAGGCCCTCGAAGTAGGCCTTCAGCATCTCCTTCGGCGGCGCGCCCGAGATGACCGACAGGCGGTCTACCAGGTCCGCCGTCGCCTCGGGGACGGCGATGCGCGCCTCGCCGTGCTCCTGGCTCTCCACCAGGCTCGTGCCCCGGCGGCGCAGGAAGAGCACCGTCACCGCGAAGTCCACCACATAGCCGCGACCGCCCGCCCCGTCGGCGACCTCGACCGACAGGTCACGCACCGACAGGATCCGCTCCCGCCGCCGGAGCTTGTAGAGCTTGTAGACGGGATCCCACAGCTCCCGCCACTCGGGCAGGCGGGTCGGCACGAGGGCGACGTGCCACGCCGGGGCGTCGAAGGCCAGCAGCTCGCCCCCAGCGGCCAGGATCCGGCCGCGGCACGCCTCCGTCAGCTCCCTGCGCACCCGCACGTTCGCCGCGTAGTCCCGATAGTGGGCGCCCTGCACCACCTGGAGGTAAAACAGGCGGGTCGAGACCATCAGGAACCCGCCGAACACGAGAATCAGGATGACGCGGAGGCGGTACTTATACATGGTTCGTTAGCCCAACGTCGGGCGGGGCCTCACTGGCGGAGATGGTGTGGATGGAGGGAGGGAGGGATGGGTGGATGGATGGATGGGAAGAAAGGACTCGGAGAATCCCTCCGGCGGTCCACTCATCCATTCATCCATTCATCCATCCAGCCAGCCATCCAGTCATCCAGCCATCCAGCCATCCAATCACCCAGTCATCCAACGCCCTCGAGCTCACTCCCCCGCTTCAGGCCGAACCAGCGTGGCCGCCGCCAGAGGAGCGCGCCGACCGCGCCCGCCGTTGCGGCCGTCGCCACCGCCGTGACAGCGGCACGGGCCACCGCTGAGCCAAGCGGCACCACCCCGCCCTGGAGCAGCAGAACCGCCACCGACGCGCCGCTCGAGACCGCCGAGCACAACAGGCCGAACAGGGCGTGGGTCACGGGATGCTCGGCGTATACGCCCGACCGCAGCCGCGCGAGCCCGTAGCCCGCCAGGGCGAAGAGCCCGATGCTCAGCCCGAACGGCTCGACCGAGAAGAGGTCCCGCAGCAGGCCCAGGATGCAGCCTGCCGCGAAGCCCGCCTCGCGCCCTGCGCCGAGACAGACAGGAACGAGCAGGGCGATCAGCAGGTGCGGGCGCCATCCCCCCAGCACCCGCAGCACCGTGGTCTGGAGCAGCGCGGCCAGGACAGCCAGCAGGAGGAACGGGAACCAGCGCACGCGCAACGCTCGGAGTGCGGGGACGGCCGCGGGGATCAGGCGTGTATGTCTTGCCCCAGCCACGATCGGGCGGCTTCCATGACCGCCTCGGGCAGCGTGGGATGGGCGTGGATCGTCGTCGCCAGCTCAGAGACCGTGGCCTCGAGCCCAATGGCCAGGGCGCCCTCGGCGATCACGTCCGAGGCGTGAGGGCCGACGAGATGCACGCCCAGCACCTCGCCCGTCCGCTCGTCGGCCACGACCTTCGCGAACCCCGCCGTCTCGCCCAGGGCGATGGCCCGGCCGAGCGCCTGGAGCGGGAAGACCGCCGTCTTGACCTGGTGGCCGGCTTCCGCCGCCTCAGGCTCCGTCAGGCCGACGTTGCCCACCTCGGGGTTCGTGAAGACCGCGGCGGGAACGCAGCGGTAGTCAATCGTCGAGTCCTGGCCCGCCGCGCACTCGGCGGCAACGATGCCTTGCGCCGAGGCCACGTGGGCGAGCTGCATTTTGCCCGTCACATCGCCTATGGCGTAGATGCCGGCCACGGAGGTCTCGCAGTGCTCGTCGATGACGATGGCCCCGTCCTCGACTTCGACGCCGACCTCATCGAGGCCCAGGCCGTCGCTGAGCATCCGCCGCCCGACGCAGACCAGCGCGTGGGACGCCTCGACGGTCTTCCCCCCCTCGAGGGTCGCCGTCACGCCGGCATCCGTCGCATCGAGGCTCTCCATCTTCGTGCCCGTGTGGACCTTGATCCGGAGCTTCTTGAACGCCTTGGCGATGGCGGTGCCCACGTCGGGGTCCATGAGCGGCAGCAGGCCATCGAGCATCTCGACGACGGTGACCCGGCTCCCGAGCTGGGCGAAGATGCTGGCGAACTCGCAGCCGATATATCCGCCGCCGAGGATGAACACGCTCTCGGGCAGCTCGGCCAGCCCGAGCGCCTCGTCGCTCGTCATCACCCGCGGGCTGTCGAAGGGGATGTAGCCCGGGCGGGCGGGCTCGGAGCCAGTGGCGACGATGATCCTGTCGGCCTCGAGGGTCGTCTCGCCGCCGTCGCTGAGGGCCACCGCCACCTGCCTGCGGCCGGCCAGCCGCCCCGTGCCCCCCACGACATCCACCTTAGCGCGCTTGAGCAGGAAGGCGACGCCGCTGTTGAGCTTCCGGACCACGGCGTCCTTGTTGGCCATCATCGCGGCGAAGTCGAGGGACACGTCGCTGGCGTGGATGCCGACGGCATCGGCGTGGCGGATGGCGGCGAAAAGCTCGGCGGAGTGGCAGAGGGCCTTGGTGGGGATACAGCCGCGATTGAGGCACACGCCGCCCAGGGCGTCGCGCTCGACCACCGCCGCCTTCAGCCCGAGCTGCGACGCCCGCAGCGCCGCCACGTAACCCCCCGGCCCAGAACCGATCACCACCAAGTCGTATCTCGCCATGCACCGCCTCACTAACGGGGAGAAGCACCGAAGACCAGTCCGATTATAGGCGACAGGGGAAAGGTGTCAAACGCAAAAGGCGGGGAGGAGTGGATGGGTGGATGAATGGATGGGTGAATGGGTGAATGGAGGAAGGACAGGGACCCAAGGAAGCAGACACCCGGAACCCCTGCGTCTCCCCCTAACGCGGCCCGTGGCCGCAACCAGAGAGGAAAACTCGGGCTGGGCACACTAGAAAACAGAGCCAACTCCGTTGGCTTTG
>CAZDNN010000073.1:0-17279 GCA_964506385.1 uncultured Planctomycetota bacterium | reverse complement strand
GGAGGCCCCAATCCTGCGTCTCTCTGGCGACCTGGGCCGCGAAATCCAGCGCTGTGGCGAGGCAGAAAGAAGGTCTCCGCCACCGCCTTTGCCTGGCGAGCTGGCCATAAGGGGAAGCCAAGGCCTGCGCCCCCCTGGAGCAGGCTTTTCTGCCTCGCCCTCTGAGAGAAAGACAGCGTGCAGAAAGGCGTGCCAATTGTCTGCGGCGGCGGGCCAACACTTCGCTGAAGTGTTACGCGAGGAGAAGCTGCGATGAACAGCTTGAGAGAGCAGACGGTCAAGGAGCAGATGCAGGCCCAGGCGCCGCCGAAGAAGGGCGGCTGCGGGAGATGCTGCCTGATGAGCTGCCTGGGCCTGATCGCCATCAGCGTCGTCGGGGTCGTGGCCGGCGTGGTCCTGGTGCCACGCTACATCCGGTCGCTGCGGGAGAACGTCTTCGCCACGGCACCCGCCGAGCTGCCGAAGGTGACGGCGACGGACCAGGAGATCGATGCGATCAAGGCTCGAGCCGAGCGCTTCGCCAAGACACTCGACGACCCCAACCAGTCGGGCACGCTGGTGCTGACGGCCGACGACATCAACAAGATGATCGCGCGGGACCCCGATTGGCAGAAGTCGCCCGTGACGCCCTACTTCGAGATCAAGGACGGGCGCGTGATCGGGCACTTCGTCATCCCCATCGACAAGGTCGCCACTAGCGAGGACGACCGCAAGGTGGTCGAGTTCCTGGGAGTCGAGGGCCGCTACATCAATGCGACGGCAGTCGTTCGGCTGTCGCTCCGCGATGGGCGGCTCGACGTGTATCTCGACGAGATGAAGGCGAGCGGCAAGGCGCTCCCGCGCCTCCTGGCCTCCTGGCTGCGCAAGCAGAACCTGGGGCAGAAGATGCTCGACGAGAACGCCGAGATGCGCGAGAGCATCCGCAAGCTCGAAAGCATCGAGGTCAAGGACGACCAGATCATCATCAAATCGCGTCAAGGTGGGCAGGACGAACCTGCTCGGCCGGCGCCGCCCGTAACGCCGGAGCCGCGCAATCCCCGACGCGAGGGTGATAGCGAGGACTGGTGACAGGAAGGCTGGCTCTGCCCGCGACGAGCTCTTCTCGCGGGGCGTGGACACCCCACCCACAGTGACAGGCCACGCAGACGCCGTGCCCCGCTGAGGGGCACGGCGTTGGCGCGCAGAGGCGATGCTGATGGCTCAGGCCCTGCCGGGGACGGGGACGACGTCATCGGGCGGCGCCTTGACGTCGCCTGCCTCGAAGTCGGCCGGGCTGGGCTTGCACTGGAAGGTGGCCAGGGAGTTCTTCGCCTTGGGGTCGGTGAGCTGTTCCCAGGTGATGCGCTGGCCAGTGTAGGCGGCCATGCGGCCCATGACGGCGGCGAGTGTCCCGTCGGTCACCCCCTTAGTGCCGTTGTAGGCCTTCTCGTTGAGGATGCTGTCGAGCAGGACGATGTGCTCCTGGACGTACATCGAGCGGTTCCACGCGAGCGCGGGCATGGGCGGCTTGGTCTCGTCCCAAAGGCGGACGCCGCCGGTGCCGTGGAGCCAGCCCTTCTCGCCGGCCAGGGCGAGGCCGTTGCCCCAACTCCAGCAGCCGTTGATCTGGCGCGAGATGCTGTGGATGTGGACGTGGCCTGGGAACTCGTAGTCGATGCTGAAGTTATCGAACATGTTGCCTGTCTGGCGGCGGGCGCGGCCGCCGTTGGCGACGGCGACGGTGGGGGCAGCGCCCATGATCCAGAGGAGCATGTCGATGGTGTGGATGTGCTGCTCGACGATGTGATCGCCGCTGGTCTCGCAGAAGCTCTTCCAGTTGCGGATCATGTAGTCGCGGTCACTCCAGCCTTTCTGGCGGCGGGTGAAGCCGAGGCGGCCGGTACAGTAGTAGATGGTGCCGCCGAGGACGCGGCCGATGAGGCCGTCGGCGATCTGCTGCCGCGAGCCGGCGTAGCCTGTGTGGTGGCGCAGGCAAGTGCCCGGCATCACCGAGAGCTTCTTCTGCGTGGCCAGCTCGCCCAGCTCGTACATCCTGGCGCAGCCCGCGGGGTCCACGGCCACGGGCTTCTCCATGAACACGTGCTTGCCGGCCCTCACCGCCGCCTCGAACTGGGGCGGGCGGAAGCAGGGGGTCGTGGCCATGAGCACGATGTCGACGTCGGTCGCGACGAGTTTCTTGTAGGCGTCGAAGCCGACGAAGCACTGGCTGTCGGGCACCTCGGAGCCGGCCTTCTTCACCGAGCCGCGCGTGCGCTGGACCCTGTCGGGGAACACGTCGGCGAGTGCCGTGATCCTGACGTCCACGCCGAGGCTCTTGCCGGCCTGGATGCAGTTGTGCGCGGCGCCGGTGCCGCGGCCGCCGCATCCGATGAGGCCGGCCTTCAGGACCTTGCGGGCCTGGCCGCGGGCCGTGCTGGCGCCCAGGATGGCCAGGCCGCCGATTGCTGCCGCGCCGCGGAGGAACCGCCGCCGCGAGACCGTCTTCGCCTTGCTCTCCACGCCGTGTCTCCTAGCCTCGGGATATGCGGGGGCGGGCCGCCGCCCGCCTGCGGCGCTTCACGATACGCATCCTGCACGCGCCTGTCAAGCATCCCCAAGGCTGGCCGCGTGGCAGGCGCCCGGCGGAGCTCGCCGGCTCGCCGGGATGCACCGACCCCCGCGGGGGGCGCCGAGCCGCCAGGAAGCCCATGCTACATGTACAGGCTACTGAGAGATTTCCTGCATTAGGAGATTGCATGTCCGCGCGCCATCTGCTATACTCCCGAATGCTCTACAGAGAGGGTTCGGGGATGGAGTCTCGGCCCGGGGACGATCCAGGCGCGGGAGAGTTGTCTCCCTGCTTATCTGATACCTAGCGACAGCGCTGGATGGGGCCGTTTGGGCCACCGCCCGCGACTCGTCCAGGCGACAGAGCCTTCGAGGAGACGCCATGCGACCTCGTCTCAGCTTGATGCCACTCGTCGTGCTCCTGGCGGCGTCCCAGGCCTTCGCCTTGGAATTGGTGCGCGGGGGCAAGCAGGTGGCCCGGATCGTGGTCGCGGCCGATGCACCCCAGGTCGAGCGATTCGCCGCCTCAGAGCTCCAGGCCATCGTGGCCCGCCTGAGCGGCGCCAGAGTGCCCATCGCCGCGGACCTCTCCGGCAAGGCGGATGCGTGGGTGCTCATCGGCGAAGCCGCGGCCCGCCTCGCTGGGCAGCCGGTGACGGACGCCCTCAACCTCGATGAGGTCCGCGACGACGGCTACGCCGTGGCCACTGCCGACGACGGCCAGCGCCACTTCCTCGCCCTCGTCGGTAAGGAGCCTCGCGGCACACTCTTCGCCGTCTACAATCTGCTCGAGACCGCCTTCGGCTGCGGCTTCTTCTCCGATGGCGACCGCTTCCAGAAGCAAGAGAACCTCGCGATCTACGGCCTCACCATCGTCGGCAACCCCGCGTTCCCCCTCCGAGCGTGTTGGGTCCCCACCCGCTACTACGGCCCCAAGCGCTTCCACGCCACCCTGTGGAACGCCGAGGACTGGAAGCGGTTCCTGCGCTGGATGGCGCGTAAGAAGCTCAACTGCCTGGCCGTGGAGTTCGCCGGCGAGACCCGTGCCTGGGGCTCAGCCTTCGACAAGGCGTTCCCCGAGGCCCGCCAGCTCAAGCGCGAGGTGATCCCGCCTGCTGACCCGCCGCCCGTCCCAGGCCCGACGGCACGCATGGGCTGGGGCCTCCATCCCGACTACCAGACGGCCCTGCTCAAGGACGTCTTCGCCTACGCCCGCCAGACCCTCGGCATCCAGGTGCTCTACATCCTCCACGTCGCCGAGTACGAGCTGCCGCTGAAGCTCGCGCAGCCCAACCTCAAGTGGGTGCCCGCGGCGCCGCGGGACTTCCTGGGCGTGGCCGGCCAGACCGCCGTCCTCTCCCCGAGCGACCCGAAGGCCCAGGAGATTCAGAGCCGCCTGTGGCAGGCCATCATCCAGACCTACGGCACGGACCACCTCTACGCGATCGACTGCCACAGCCACCGCAACGTCGCGGGCACCCTCCGCGAGCGGCACAACCCCGTGCTCATGGCCACCGATGTCCTCCGCAAGCTCGACCCCAAGGCCCGCCTGCTCGTCACCTCGGCCGACGAGGACTTCTGGGGCGAGACCCAGGAGCAGAAGACCGAGTTCCTCGAGCGGCTGCCTGACGACGTGGCCATCCTCTACACCCAGGTGGGCTTCCCCACCGACGCGCTCTACCGCGCGACCGACCGCTTCGGGGGCCACGCCTTCCACTACGCCAGCCTCTGGGGCGAGTCCGCCTCCGACCTGCTCGAGTACTGCTTCGACCCGCTCCGCACCCAGAGCTACCACATGGGCATGACCCCCCCACCAAAGGCGGCCGGCTACTTCCACTGGTCGGAGATCCGCGGCACGAACCCGCTGATGGACAACCTGGCGGTGGAATACGCCTGGACGGGTCGGAACACCTGGCGCAGCGAAGGCGGCTCGAACAACCCCCAGACGCGCCTCTACCTGGGCCGCCGCTACCGCCGCGCCGGCTGGTGGCCCATCGCAGAGGCCTACAAGCAGGCCCTCCGCGGAGCGCCCCGCGGCGACGAGGCCATCAACTACCGAGCCTACAGCCGCTGGGCAGACGTCACCGTCCGAGGCACCTCGCCCGCGCGCGCGGGACTTGCCCTCCTCCTCGGCTGCGCAGAGCTCTGTAAGGACAGCGCGTTCTACGAGCCTGACCTCATCGACTTCGGCCGCAACTACCTCCATCAGTATATCGCGGAGCGGTACGCCGCGCTCGTGGCCCTCGTCCGCAAGTCCAAAGGGGCCGCAAGGGACAACGCCTATGGCCCGGACGTCAAGGCCCGCTCCGTCGCCCAGCTCAACGAGCTCGAAAAGCAGCTCCTGGCCGCCCACACCGCCCTCACACGCCTCATAGCCGCCCGCCAGGACATGTGCCTCGACGACGCCATCCTCGAAGCCACCAGGACCAAGGGTGCCAACAAGCACCTCGCCGCCGCCATCCGCGAGCAGCAGGGCGGAGCCTATGGCGATGCCGTCTGCCTCGTGGACACCATCGAGTACCACCAGCAGCTCAAGAAGCCCCAGATCCAGGCGTTCCTCAAGTACGCGCGGGCCGAGGTCCACAACCCCAATGCCAAGCCCATCCCCTCCTGGCAGGAGTTCGCCCTCTTCGGCGTCCAGGACTTCATTCACAAGTCCAAGCCCGTCCCCTACGCCAAGAAGGCGGAGAAGGCGAAGCCCAGCGCCGTCCTCCAGGACTTCCTGAAGCTCATGGACTGATCGGCACCCCGCCCGCGCCGCGCGCCCGGCGTCCCCGTGACGCCGCTCTCACCATTCCAGGCGCGTCCCTCCTCGCGGTCCACGGGACGCCTCGCCCCGAATCACCGGTTTTCGGGCCGGCGAACGGCCTTGCACCGATTCCCGATTTCCGTATGATCAGGTGTTCGTGGCAAGGCCACGCGATGGCGGTTCACCCGCTACTCCGAAACGGCGCGAGCCCCTGGTGAGGCCAGTGAGTATGGGACAGAACGTGCTGGATGGCGTGATGGAGATCGAGGCGCGGGCATCCGCAGTCGTGGCCGAAGCGAAGGCCAAGGCGGCCGACGCCAACCGCCAGGTGGAGGCCGAGCTGGCTGCGCTGGGCGAGCGCCTCGATGCCGAAGCCGAGAGCGAGATCGCCAGCCACACCCAGGAGGTCAACGCCAGGAAAGAGGCCGCTCTCGCCGAGCTCGACCGCCAGTGCCAGGCCGTCCTCGATGCGCTGGAGACCGTGATGGCCGAGCGCGTCGGCCCGCTGGCCGACGAAGTCACCCGCCTCGTGGAGCAGCGCGCCGATGGCGATTGACCGCGTCCGCAAAGTCTGGCTCGTGTGCCCGACGGACCAGGCCTCGCGCGTTCCCGACCAGCTTGCCCGCATCGCCCTCCTCCACGTCGGCGATCCCGTGCCCGCCGACGAAGTCGGGGCTACGGCCCTTCGTCGGCTGACGCCCGACACCCGCGCCATCGAGGCCCGCGTCCGGAAGCTCGCCGACACCCTCGACCTCCTCCGCCCTTACACCGAGACCAAGACCGACCTCATCGCAAACTTCATCCCCACCCCCATCGAGACGACTCGCGCCGAGGTCCGCGAGGCGCTCGACGCCATCGACATCGACGAGATCTCCGAGACCACCCGCGGCCTGGCCGCACGCCGCGACGACGCGCGGGCCGCCGCGCACCGCGCCGAGGACCGCCTGGCCCATGTCCGCGCCTTCCGCGACATCCAGGTCGCCGTCCCCGCAGACGCCGCCCTGCGCTGGACCTCGGCGCGCCTCTGGACCGCTACCGAGAAGCAGGCGCGCCACGTCATTGACCGCGACCTGGCTCCCGAGGCCGCCACCATCGAGGAGATCGGCACGCAGGACGACCGGGTCCTGCTCGCCACCGTCTGCCTCGCCGAGGACGCGGGCCACGTGGCGCAGCGGATGCGGGACCTCGGCTTCGGTGCCGTCGCGCCACCCTCCGAGACGACCGCGCTCGATCGCTACGTTGCCGCCGTCGAGGCCGAGCGCAACGCGAGCCAGCAGGACGCTGGCGCGGCCGACGCCGACCTCGCCGCACTCGCCGAGAAGCACTGCCGGGAGGTCGAGCTGGTCCTCGGGCACTGGGAGGAGGAGCTCAACACGGCACGCGCCGCCGAGAGAATGCTCGCCACAGGCCGCGCCATCGTGCTCTGCGGCTATGTGCGGGAGCGCGACCTCGACCGCTTCCAGGAGGCCGTCGCCGCCGACCTGCCCGAGGTCGCCGTGGTGATCGAGGAGCCGGCGCCGGGCGACGACGTGCCTGTCTCGCTCTCGGGGCCGGCCATCCTGCGGCCCGCGCAGTTCCTCGTGACCATGTACGGCCTGCCGGACTACTTCGAGTTCGACCCGTCGGCGTTCCTCTTCGCAAGCTTCCTCATCTTCTTCGGCATGTGCCTCGGCGACGCGGTCTACGGCCTGCTGGTGATGGCGATGGCCCTGTGGCTGATGCGGCGGTTCCGGGACTACCCGGGCATTCGCGCCCTGTTCGAGCTGCTGCTCTACGGCGGGCTCGCATCGTTCATCGTCGGGGCGCTCACGAAGGCATGGGCATCGAATCTGTGGGCGGCCCAGTACCTCGGCGAGGGCAACCTCCTGGCACGCCTGTCGGGTGGCCTGGCGATCGGCGATCCTTTGGCCAGGCCGATGGTCGTGCTCGGGGTGGCGCTGGCGATGGGGGTGGCGAACCAGTTCTGGGGCATCTTCGTCAAGATGTACTCCTGCTGGCGGAAGGGCGATCCGTGGGGGGCGCTCTTCGACGGCGGCTTCTGGCTGCTCCTGCTGCCTGGGCTGCTGCTGCTGGTCGCGCCGACCTTCGTCGAAGGGACCCCTGCGGGCGCCGCGGCAGTCGGCAAGTGGCTGGCCATCGCAGGCGCCGCGGGCCTGGTGCTCACGCAGGGGCGGGGCGAGAAGGGGATCGTCGCGAAGGCCGTGGTCGGGGTGGTCAGCCTCTACGGCATCGTGGGGACCTACGGCTGCGTGTCGTTCATCTCCGACGTCCTGTCCTACAGCCGTCTCCTCGCACTGGGCCTGACGACGACGATCGTGGGCCTTGCGGTGAACATCGTGGCGGGGATGGTGAAGGACGCGGCGGGGGCAGCAGTGGTGGGCGGCGTGCTGTTCGCGCTCGTAGCCGTGCCAGGCCACATCTTCAACGTGCTGATCAGCGGCCTCGGCGCGTTCATCCACTCGGCCCGCCTGATCTTCGTGGAGTTCTTCAGCCGCTTCTACGAGCCGAAGGCCGAGCGCTTCGCGCCGCTGGGCGCGACGTACGGCCGCATCCGCGTGATGGACTGACCGGGAGCAAGCGACCCCGGGAAGGAGAGCGAACATGCCCGAAGCAGTGCCCGACGTGGCGGGGTTCTGGCAGGTGTATTTCGTGCAGAGCGGTGCGGGCTGGGCCGTGATCGGCGCCATGCTGGCCGTGATGTTCGGCGGCTGGGGCTCGGCCAAAGGCATCCGCATCGCCGCGGGACAGGCAGCGGGGGTGCTGAGCGAGAAGCCCGATCTGTTCGGCAAGCTCTTCGCCCTGATGGTGCTGCCCGGCACGCAAGGCTTCTACGGCCTGATCATCGCCATCCTGATCGCCATGCAGAGCGGCATGATGGGGATGTTCGCCATCACGGCGCTGCCGCCGATCAAGGGCATCGGGCTGCTTGCCGTGGGCCTGTGCGCTGGCGTGGTGCTCTGGCGCAGCGCAGTGAATCAGGGAGAGGCCTCGGCGTCGGCGATCAACCTGACATCGCGGCAGCCCGACCAGTTCGGCCGCGCGCTGCTGATGCCCGCGCTGGTCGAGACGTACGCCGCCGTGGCCGTCCTCGCCGCCATCCTGTTCATCCGCTCGATCACCGCCATGTACATGAGCCAGGAAGAGCTCGACGCCGCACTGAAGGCCGCCGAAGCCAACAAGGCTGTCAGCACCGCCGTCGGCCCGGGCACGGCCAAGGGCGTCGGCACTGCTCAGACACCATAGAGTCCTCCAGCGCAACATGCGCGCATGTGGGGCCGAGGAAAACTCGGGCTGGGCACACCTTATGGGATCGAGCGCCTTTGCGGTCGATCCAATAAGCCTTGCTCTTCGTGGGCAAGGAGTGTCCCTGCGGCCATTTGGAACAGTCAAACAAAACCAACGGAGTTGGCTTTGTTTTCTAGTGTGCCCAGCCCGAGTTTTCCTCTTTCGCTGCGGCCGTAGGCCGCGATAGGAGGCAGGCCTTGTCCCTCGAAGACGTGGAAAAGACCGTCCTCGCCTCCGCTGAGGCCGAGGCGAAGCAGATCCTCGACGAGGCCGAAGCCGCGGCCAAGGCCGAGCTCCGGCGCCGCTCCGCCGCCCTCCGCGACCAGCAGCGCCGGCAGATCGACCAGGCAAGGGCCGACGCCGACGCCGGCTACGAGCGCGACGTCAACCTGCGCCGCGCCGAGCACGGCATGCGGGTCCTCGAAGCCAAGAATGCCGTCATCGACGCCATCTTCGACACCGCGCGCCGGCGCATCCTCGCCTCCCAGGGTTTCGACTACAGCCTCTGGCTCGCCGAGCAGGTGCGCCGAGCCTGCGAGAAGGCAAGCGGCACCCTGCACTGCAACGAGCGCGACCGCGAGACCGTCGAGGCCGTCGCCCGAGACGCCGGCACCGACGAGACAGAAGTCGAGGTGGACAATGCCATAGACGGCGGCGTGCTCCTCGTCGCCGAGGGCTTCGACCTCGACCTGACACTCGGCTCCATGCTCGCTGATCTGCGCACCGAGCTGACCGTCTCTATCGCCGAGCGGCTCTTCACCGACCTCCCGGCCCTCGGCGAGACCCCGTAGCGCCCCCTGCCCCCCCCGCTCAGGCCCTGAGAGGGCTCAGGCGGCGGGCGAGCAGGAACCACAGGACGTGACCGTGGCCATTGTCGCCAGCAAGCCCGACGTCCGCGACCGCGCGGCCTGGACCTATGCGAGCGGTCTGGCCAGCGCGCTCGAAGGCCGCCTGCTGCCCCGCAGCGCGACGGTGGACCTCCTGTCCGCCGCCAGCCTGGCGGAGCTGCTCGGGCGGGTCCGCCAGACCCTGCTCTTCGATGGCCTGCCGGATACCGCCGAGCCCTTCACGCTGGCCAACCAGATGGACGAGCTCTTCGCCGCCGCGCTACGCAGGGTCCGCCGGGCCAGCCCGAGCCCGGCCGTGGCCGATGCGTTCCTCCTCGAGTTCGAGTGGCGGGCCTTCCGCTGCTACCTGCGCAGCCAGGTCACGGACCGCGAGCCCGTGGCCGTCGCGGGCTCGGAGACGCCTGAGGCGGTCTGGGAGCGCTGCTGGAACACCGCCGACGTCGATCCGGGCCTGTGGTCCTACGCCCAGGCTGCCCGGCGCATCCGCGCCATGCTCCAGCGCGAGCGCCAGCACGACCGCCTCGTTGACGAGGTGACCGAGGCATACAAAGCCCGCCACGCGATGCACGTGGTCGGGCGCGTGGGCAGCCCCGCGGTCACCGCGTGGGTGACCACGTGGGTCAAGCTGCGCCTCGGCCTGGACCTCCTGCGGTGCAGCCTCAACAACTGGCCCCACATCCGCATCGCCGACGCGCTCGACGACTTCGGCGTCGCCAAGCACGAGATCATGGGCCTCGCCACCCCCGAGCGGCCCGACTGGCGGACGCCCTTCCGCCACCTCGGCCTGCCTGCCGCCGAGACCATCGCGGAGACAGAGGCCCGGCCCGCCGCCGTCCTCGAGCGCCTGATCGATGACAGAATGACCGAGCTTGCCCGCGGCGGCCGCCGCGTGGCCTTCGGCCCCGAGCCGGTCGCCGCGTTCCTATGGGGTCTGCGCGTCGAGTGGCGCAATCTGAAGCTCATTGTCGCGGGCGTCGCCGCCGGGCTGCCCCGCGAGGCGATCGCTGAGGACATCAGGCAGAGCTATGTCTAAGATGGCCGCACTGGGACGGAGGCACTTCGTCGGCATCTTCGCCGCCGCCGGCGCGCGCCCGGTGCCATGCGAGACGCCCGATGCCTTCGACGAGGCCGTCGCGGCGCTCATCGCGGGCGAGACGCCCTCGCTCGTCTTCGTCGAGCAGCGCTTCGCCGGGCAGAGCGAGAGCCTCGAGGCGCTGCGCCAGGAGGGCGGCGCCGCCGTGCTCCTGCTGCCGGCCGAGCCGGCCGCGGGCCATCCCGCGCTCGACGAGATGCGCGCCATCGTCGAACGCGCCGCAGGAGCCAACATCCTCGGCGACGACTAACGGTAACATCACACGAGAAGGCGCTCCGATGCAGCAAGGCGAAGTCAAGAAGGTGGCCGGCCCCCTCGTGGTGGCCCGCGGGCTCGACCAGTCGGGCATGTACGAGGTCGTCCGCGTCGGCGAGGACAAGCTGTTCGGCGAGATCATCGAGATCCGCGGCGGCGAGTACTCGATCCAGGTCTACGAGAGCACCGAGGGCATCGGCCCAGGCGACCCCGTCTTCTCCACCGGCCAGCCGCTCAGCGTCGAGCTCGGCCCCGGCCTCATCACCGCCATATACGACGGCATCCAGCGGCCGCTCGAGGCCATCCGCCAGAGATTCGGCGACTACATCACCCGCGGCGCCGAGCTCCCGGGCCTCGACCGCGAGAAGGCCTGGCACTTCGTCCCCACCGTCGCCGAAGGCGACGAGGTGGCCGCCGGCGACATCATCGGCACCGTCCAGGAGACCGAGCTGATCTCCCACAAGATCATGGTGCCGCCCGACATTGCGAAGGGCCGGGTCGCCGCCATCGCCGAGACCGACGCCACCGTCACAGATACCGTCTGCACCCTGGAGACCGACGGCGGGCCCATCGAGCTTCCGATGATGCAGCGCTGGCCCGTCCGCCAGCCCCGGCCGGTCGTCAAGCGCATGGCGCCCACCGAGCCGCTCATCACGGGCCAGCGGGTCATTGACACCCTCTTCCCCGTCGCCAAGGGCGGCACGGCCTGCGTCCCCGGCCCCTTCGGCAGCGGCAAGACGGTGGTGCAGCACCAGCTCGCCAAGTGGGCGGACGCCGAGATCATCGTCTACGTCGGCTGCGGCGAGCGCGGGAACGAGATGACCGACGTGCTGCTCGAGTTCCCGCAGCTCCAGGACCCCAAGAGCGGGCGCCCGCTGATGGAGCGGACGGTGCTCATCGCCAACACCTCGAACATGCCCGTGGCGGCACGCGAGGCCAGCGTCTTCTGCGGCATCACCCTCGGCGAATACTTCCGCGACATGGGCTACAGCGTGGCCATGATGGCCGACAGCACGAGCCGCTGGGCCGAGGCCATGCGCGAGATCTCAGGCCGCCTCGAGGAGATGCCAGGCGAGGAGGGCTTCCCCGCCTACCTCGCCAGCCGCATCGCGAGCTTCTACGAGCGCGCCGGCAGCGCCGTCTGCCTGGCCTCCGACGACCGCCGCGGCACCCTCAGCCTCATCGGCGCCGTGAGCCCGCCGGGCGGCGACATGTCCGAGCCAGTCGTCCAGGCCACACTGCGCGTCGTGAAGGTCTATTGGGGCCTCGACGACGCCCTCGCCGCCCAGCGCCACTTCCCCGCCATCAACTGGCTCACCAGCTACTCCCTCTACAACGATGTCGTCGCGGCCTACGCCCGGGAGAACATCGATGAGGGCTGGCCCGAATACCGCCGCCAGGCCATGTGGCTGCTCAACCGCGAGGCCGAACTCGAGGAACTCGTCCGCCTCGTCGGCATGGACGCCATGTCGCCCAGCGACCGCCTGATCCTCCAGGGCGCGAAGATGATCCGCGAGGACTTCCTCCACCAGAACGCCTTCGACCCGACCGACACATACACGTCGAGCCGCAAGCAGTTCCTCATGCTGCGGAACATCGTGGATTTCTACACGAAGGCCCGCGAGGCCATGGACGCCGGCGTCCCGGTGGACGACATTGTGGTCCTCGACGTGCTCGAGGACATCGCTCGCAGCAAGCTGATCGCCGAGGACAGCCTCGGCGAGTTCGACGCCATGCACGAGAAGATCGAGCAGCAGCTCGGCGAATTGGCGGCTGCTGCGAGCCAGCAAGCGTGAGGACAGAAAACTCGTGATGCGTGATACGTGATGCGTGATACGTGATGCGTGACCAGAGGCCCAGAGCCCCGAAGGGAGATTGGTGACGAGCTGGTGGAGCCAGGGACGCGACAGGGACTTGAAGCCCCAGCCATCCGAGCCTTCACCTGGAAGGGTGAGGCCAGCGGGGAGCCTGGCTTTCCAGGCCCTCGCCGGAACCTGCCCCGAGGCCACCGGGCCTGGGGTTTCGGAATGCCGCTCCCCTGAGGGGCTCTGCTCCAGTCACGCATCACGCATCACGAGTCACGCATCACGTATCACGTATCACGCATCACGCATCACGAGTCCACCGACGCGCCAGACAAGAAGTCGAGGTAGCTGATGATCACGCTCTACAAGAAGGCCCGCGACCTGGTCGGGCCGCTGATGCTCGTCGAGGCCGTCGAGGGGGTGAGCTACGGCCAGCTCGCCGAGGTGCGCATGCCCAGCGGCGAGACCCGCCGCGGCCAGGTGCTCGAAGCCGACGAGGACCGCGCGGTCATCCAGATCTTCGAGGGCAGCCGCGACATAGCGCCCGACGACGTCAAAGTCCGCTTCCTCACCCGCGGCCTCACCCTCCCCGTCTCGCCCGACATCATCGGCCGCGCCTTCGACGGCTCTGGCCGGCCCATCGACGGCGGCCCACCCATCATCCCCGTCGCCGAGCTCGACATCAACGGCAGCCCAATCAACCCCTGCGCCCGCGACTACCCCAACGAGTTCATCCAGACAGGCATCTCCACCATCGACGGCCTCAACACCCTCGTCCGCGGCCAGAAGCTCCCACTGTTCTCCGGCGCCGGCCTCCCCCACGCCGAGGTGGGCGCCCAGATCGCACGCCAGGCGCGGGTGCTCAAGACGGGCGAGAGCTTCGCCGTCGTCTTCGCCGCCATGGGCATCACATTCGAGGAGGCCAACTACTTCCTCGAGGACTTCCGCCGCACAGGAGCCATCGCCCGCGCCTCGGTGTTCATCAACCTCGCCGACGACCCCATCATCGAGCGCCTCGCCACCCCGCGCGTGGCCCTTACCGCCGCCGAGTACCTCGCCTTCGAGCTCGACATGCACGTCCTCGTCATCCTGACCGACATGACCAACTACTGCGACGCCCTCCGCGAGGTATCTGCCGCACGCAAAGAGGTCCCAGGCCGACGTGGCTATCCAGGCTACCTCTACACCGACCTCTCCACCATCTACGAGCGCGCGGGCCGCATCCGAGGCCGCAAGGGCTCCATCACCCAGATTCCCATCCTCACGATGCCCGACGACGACAAGACCCACCCCATCCCCGACCTCACCGGCTACATCACCGAAGGCCAGATCTTCCTCAGCCGCTCGCTCCACAACCTCGGCGTCTACCCGCCCATCGACGTCCTGCCCTGCCTGTCGAGGCTGAAGGACAAGGGCATCGGCGAGGGCAAGACCCGCGCCGACCACGCCGACGTGCTCAACCAGCTATACGCCGCCTACGCCCGCGGCAAGAACGCCGAGGAGCTGGCAGTCGTCCTCGGCGAATCGGCCCTAACGCCGACCGACCGCCTCTTCGTGAAGTTCGCACAGCGCTTCGAGGCCGAGTTCGTCAGCCAGGACATCTACGAGAACCGCACGATCGAGCAGACCCTCGGCCTCGGCTGGCGCCTGCTGGGCCTCCTGCCCCGCACGGAGCTCAAGCGCTGCAAGCCCGCCAACCTCGACAAGTTCTGGCGGCCATCCGATGAGCTCGTCGAGCACATGGCCGCCCAGGGCACGCCCATCGAACACAAGCCCGCCGACGAGCCCGAAGCCGCACCTCCGCCCGAGCCACAGGCCCGGCCCGAGCAGGCCGAGGAAGCCCAGGAGGGCGACGAGCAGCCCGAGGAGACCGCCTCCGACGAGCCCGAGGAGAAGGAGTAGCGCCAAGGCCGAGCCGAATCCCCGCCTGACGGCGGCTCCCAATCGGCAACCGGCAATCGGCAACAGGCAATGAAGCGCAAGGTCCCGCCAACCCGCATGGAGCTGCTCCGCATCCGCAAGCGTCTGGCGCTCGCGGTGCGGGGGCACAAGCTGCTCAAGGACAAGCTCGAGGGCCTGATCCAGGAGGTCACCGAGCGCCTCGGCGAGCTCAAGCGCCTGCGCCTGGCGATCGACGCCGAGTTCCCCGAGGTCATCCAGCTCTACGTCAAGGCCGCCGCGATCTGCTCAGTGGCCGCCGCCGAAGTCGCCGCCGCCACCGCCTACGCAGGCTCGGTGCTCCAGGCACGCGACGACCGCATCATGGGCATCCCAGTCCAGACGCTCCAACTCACCCGGAGCCGCGACATCCGCCCCTACTGCCTCGACGAGACCTCGCCTTACTTCGACCTGGCGATCCGCCGCCTCCAGCGCCTCATGGCCCGCCTCGTCCGCCTCGCCGAGCTCGAAGACACCATCCGCCGCCTCGCCGACGAGCTCGAGCGCACCCGCCGCAGAGCCAACGCCCTCGAGTACTCCGTCATCCCCGACCTCCGCGACACCCGCCGCACCATCGAGGCACGCCTCGAGGAGTACCAGCGCAGCGACATCTCACGCCTCATGAAGGTCAAGGACATGCTCCTCGCACGCGACCAGGCCGCACGCGGATAGCCGCTATCGCGGCGGTTCCGGCTTCCGGGTTCCAGGTCCCAGGTTTCGGAGCGTAGGAAACAGCTTTCGGAACGGAGAAGGCTACGCGTCCTCGGCGCCCGGCACCCGGAACCTGGAACCTGGAACCCGGAACCAGCCGTCGGAGCTGGGAGGACCCGTTGACGAGCCCTCCCGGCTCCGTGGCTGCGCCGAGCCCACTGATGCTAGATTGTTCCCGTTGCGGATCGCTCCAATGGGAGGGCGAGGCTCCTGCCGAGCCGCGTCTCGACGCCTGAATCGGCTCAGCGGGAGCTTCGCCCTCCCCCACCGGGACTTTCCGCAACAGGAACTAGATTGTCAAAGAACGCCTGCGGCGCGGTCAGTTATGCTTCCGGTCATCGCCACAAGTTTTTTTCGGGAGTCGCTCTACTTTTTCTTTACTGTCGCTCGAGCGGAGGTCTCGGCTGCCAGGGACCTCTCCCGCCGCGTCGGCCCCCGCGTTCCGCTCCATCTCCCCTCAGTTCCCCAGCAGCCACAGCGGCCCGGCCTTCCGGCCGACGGCGGTGGCGGCGTCGATCTGTGGCTCTTCCCAGAACTCGACGTGGCTGTCGAAGAAGAGGATGCACATCCCGCGCGGCCGCGGCCAGCGGTGGTTCACGGCTCCCTGGGTGTCGTCGCTGGCCATAGGGAGGTAGGGCGGATAGTCGTCGCGTATGGCTCCCTGCGTCGGGCGCCCGCTCTGGTCGGTCGCGACACGGTAGCCGCTCGAGCCGCCCCAGTTGCCGGGGAGGTCGAACGACCAGTCCCGATGCCCCGAGCCCGCCGGAGCGCTTCGCTCCTCGCCGCAGCGGTAATGCATTGCTGCGTAGCTGATCGTCCCGCGGCTGAAGGTCGGCGCGGCGCCGAACGTCCCGATGTCCGCCCCGTTCACGTTCGTGTCCCAGGTGCTGGGACACCAGAAGACGCCAGGGTCGGGAATGACGCCCGACCAGTAGAGGGCAGCCAGCCACTCCGCTCCGTTGAATGTATCGGGCCGCGTGCCTTGCCCCACGGGGTACGGGTAGAAGCGGTTGTCGCCGTGCTCGTTCAGATAGGTCGCCATCCCCTTCGCGAGCTGATTCAGGTTGCCTCGGCAGCGGATGCGGCGCGCCTCCTCCCGCGCCGCCTCCAGCCGCCACAAGAACCAAGCCACAACGAGGGCAATGACCACCACGACGACCAGCGTCACCACCACCTCCGCCAGCGTCAGGCCGCGTCGTCCTCGCATCGTCGCCTCCTCAGTTCCTCAGCCGCCCCGCAGGAAGAGGACGCGGAGGCCGGCGCGGAGCTTGTCGCGGAACTCGCGCCAGGAGCGGATCTTGAGGAGCTGCTTGGCGATGTAGCCGGGGCGGGTGTAGAAGTCCTTGTAGGCCTGCTCGAGGAGGGCCTCGAGACGCTCGGCACTGAGCTGCTGCGTCCAGTACTTCGGCTGGAACCCAGGCTGGGGGTCGCGGGCGAAGTCGAGCCAGTGGTCGGTCTCGTAGACGCCCTCGGCGAGGGCGTTGCGGTAGATCTCGGTGCCGGGGAAGGGACAGAGGATGGTGATGTGGACGAAGTCGGGGCCGAGCTCGCGGGCGAGCCGCCAGGTCTGGCGGATGTCGTCCTCGGTCTCGCCGGGGATGCCGATCATGAAATAGGCGAGGCTCGAGATGCCCGCCTTCTTCGTGAGCTTGAAGGCCGTGCGGGCGTCCTCGACCGTGATGCCCTTGCGGAGCACTTCCATGAAGTGGTCGCTGCCGGCCTCCACCCCGTAGTGAATGCGCTCGCAGCCCGCCGCCTTCAGGGCCCTTAGCATCTCCTCGTCCACGGTGTCCACGCGGGCGCGGATGTCCCAGCCCACATCGAGCCCCCGCCGCTGGATCTCGGCGCACACGTCGAGCACCCGCTGCCGCTTGACGGTGAAGGTGTCGTCGTAGATGAGGAACTCGTGGATGCCCAGCTCGATGCACGCCTCCATCTCGTCCACGACGTTCGCCGCCGAGCGAGCCCTGAACTTCTTGCCCAGGTGCGGACGGTCGCAGAAGGCGCAGCGGTAGGGGCAGCCGCGGCTGGTGAACATGGTCGTCACG